>PKXT01000084.1:0-12088 GCA_003133505.1 Acidobacteriota bacterium | reverse complement strand
TTTCTCCCACCACCGCGCCCATCGAGCCACCGATGAACCCAAATTCCATGGAGCAGCAAATCACTGGGCGGCCGTTGAGATGCCCCTGGGCAGTAATAATCGCGTCGGCCATTTTATATTTCGCCTGGGCCTGACGAAGGCGATCGCGATAAGGGCGCGTGTCTGAGAATTCCAGCGGATCGGACGAAGCCAGCTCCGCGTCGTGTTCGATCCATGCCGCATCATCCAGCAGGAGTTCCAATCGCCGTCGCGCGCCCATCCGGAAAT
Source organism: Acidobacteriota bacterium (assembly GCA_003133505.1). Lineage (GTDB taxonomy): Bacteria > Acidobacteriota > Terriglobia > Acidiferrales > UBA7541 > PALSA-278. The sequence continues at coordinate 11,821 of PKXT01000084.1, read as the reverse complement.
GGTGGCCGCATTTCGGACACAATTCCCAGTTAGCTTCCAGATCTTTTTTCCAGATAATGGTCCGACATTTTGCGCACTTGGTCCACAACCCCTCAGTGCGCACACTTCGGGCCTCGGCGGGCGCCGGGTTATCAATGGACTGCTTTTCGCGTCTAAACCAGGGCATTTTTAGTAATCAATTCCGCGTTGCGCCAGAATGCCTTTGGTGAAAGGATGCTTGACTTCACGCATCTCAGTCACCAAATCAGCCATTTCGATTAGCTTGGAGTGCGCGCTTCGTCCCGTACAAATTACGTGGACATTCTCCGGACGACCCGCCAGCGCCACCAGCACGCGCTCCACGTCCAACATCTTATAACTGATGACGTAATTGATCTCGTCAAATACGACCAGATCGTATTTTCCGCTTTCCANNTCCATTTTGACGCATCCGAATTTCCAGGCTTCCTCGCACAGGTGGATGTCTTCCGGATCAGTTTCCGCGCCGCCTATCTTCACGAAACCGCGGCCCATGGGGCGGATTTCAAACATATCGCCGGGAATCATGCTCGCGGCATCGAGTTCGCCATAGTGCCACGAACCTTTAATGAACTGGATCATCAGCACGCGCATACCCTGCCCGACGGCGCGAAACGCCGTCCCCAAGGCGCAGGTGGTCTTGCCCTTGCCCGGGCCAGTATAAACAATCAGCAAACCTTTTCCCTCTGGCATCACACCTCATGCGGCATTATTTGCGTTGCCACGCGTCACTCGATTTGCGAACACCACTCCGTAAGGGCCTGTATTGGGCTACCAGATCAGTTTGGCGGCGCTGCGGGGAAACGTCAAGCATGGTAAAGACGTGATACCAAATCATTTTGTCAGCATCCACCCTCGTCCAGGATCGTTCGCAATTTTGCATCGAACGGACCCTGTCAGCGGGAATATTCGCAAGGGTTCCGAACGGTTATAATGACNNGGAGGTTTACCGCGCGCGCGATGGACGGCTGGGGCGCGACGTGGCGCTGAAGATTCTGAGGGCGGATATTGCCAACGACCCCGACCGGTGCGCGCGATTTGAACGGGAGGCCAAGACTGTTGCGGTCCAGACGGGAGTTATTCTGTACAAAGGTACGGACAACACCTTCGATCTTTACATCTCTGCCCCCCTCGGATCGCCATTGCGCCGCTACCCGTCGTCACAAGTATCTTCGCACAGCCTTTCCAACACCAGCGGCTGTTTTGGAGGGCATCCACCTAGCGCTTGATCTCAAATACGACGCCACAGCCGAGCACCTTGCAATTCCCGGCAGAACCGCCTCCATAGTACGTGGTTCCAAAGATGCTTCCCGCCTTATCAAGCAGCAATCGGTCGAACGGTTCACCACCATCCGCGGTTCCGCTAAACTCATAGACCGTGGAGGGCGTCCATTTGCCACCATCCCCAGGCGTGAGTTTGTACACGCTGCCGCAACCAGCTTGGCAGTTATCGCTCGCCTTCCCGTAGAACGTCATCGTGCCGTAGAGATTGCCTGATCCGTCGAATATCACGCCGCCGAAGAGACCTCCGCCACTCGTGCCGTCTGGGTTGTAAATTGTTGTCTTTCGCCATTTCCCGGCGGCGCGAGGAGTAAGTTTGAAAACCGTACCGCAGCCAGGCAGGTACTCGCAGAACCCCCCAACGTAACCGCCATCCTCTTTCACGCCGAAGAGCGTGNNCCGGCCCTATCGAGGACAAGCGCGCAGGTGGGCAGGGTTCCGTCCGCGCCGCCTTTAAAAGAATAGATCGTCTTCTTGGTCCACACGCCGCCTTGTTGGCTCAGCTCATAAACTGTCCCACACCCTTGGTTGCCGCAGCCGGCGCCTCCATTCATGGTTGTGCCATAAAGGTTGCCGGCTTTGTCGAAAACCAGATCGCCGTTGGCGGGAAAACAGCCATCCCTCCCGCCAGAAAAAGCATGCAGTATGGTTTCCGTCCACATTCCTCCAGACGGAGTGAGCTCGAAGACCACCCCGCAGCCCCCTACTCCATGCGACCCGCCCGCCGTGGTGGTGCCATAGAGATTGCCGGATTTGTCGAAGATCACTCCGGCCCACGGCTGTATTCCATCGGTCTCTCCGGTAAAAGTGTGGATCGGATACCCGTTCCAGAAACCGGATGAAGTGGGCGTCAACTCAAACACCACGCCGTTATTCCCCGCAGTTGGATCCGCAGTGCCGTACAAATTGCCGAAAGCGTCCAGTTTTACGTCGCCCAAGGGGTATCCACCTGTTGCCGGATTCGAAAAGTCATAGAGTACGCTCTCAGCCCACTTCCCGTTTGGTCCGGGAGTCAGCCGGAACACGGTGCCCTCAGTCCCTCCGTGATACGTCGTGCCGTAGAGATTGCCGGTGGCGTCCANNACCAGCCCTGCATAGGGCTCGTCTCCGTCTGGGCTAGCCAGAAAAGTATGAAGGACTTTGTATTGCTGCCCGGCAGCCGAGAAATTCGCGGCAAACAGCAATGCACCGGGTAGAATGAGCTTCAGCAATGAAGGAACTGCGGGCATAGGGTCACCTTCCTACCGTCAAGCTCATTCTAACTCCGAACGCGGGCCGGCGAGTCGCGTCAACGTCCTCGAAACTCAACATCGCTCTCCACGAGGCACAGCCGCAAATATAAGCCGGAATTTCCTTTTTGGACTTGAAAACAACACCAAATGCGCACCCAATCTCGACTGCGGTGGCATTCGGCCAACTACAACCGCGAAAAGAGCGGATTCCTCACCACCCGTCCCTCCTCACCAAGTGCTGCTGCAAGCGGGTGATCGATAAGTTATCGGTCATCTTCAACAGTGCCGTCTTGGGGAGGAGGAGAAAAGGGCCAATGGCTGGTGACGTGAAGCCTCCGCTACAAGAAACGGAAAGAAAAAGGCTGCCGGGTCTTCCCGCTAAACACCACCGGGACGCAAGAAACCCGCCCCTTCGACTGCGCTCAGGGCGTGAAGCCCGGCGCTACATAAACTTGCGATAGAAAGATTCCTCAGCGGCGAGCGTGGGACCATCGGGCCATGTTGCGCGCGATTGCCTGCATGTGAGCGCTAACGTAAAATGTACGTTCCGTGCCGGATACGCCCTCCATCGCAGGCCGCATCATCTCCCACTACCGCATCGTGGAAAAGCNNTGTGGTCTACAAGGCCGAGGATTTGAAGCTTAACCGGTTTGTTGCCCTCAAGTTTCTGCCCGACGAAGTCGCCGAAGACGCGCAATCCCTCGGCCGCTTTGAGCGCGAAGCCAAGGCTGCATCGGCGTTGAATCACCCGAACATCTGCACGATCTACGAAATTGACGACCAGCACGGTGAAGCGTTCATCGCCATGGAGTACCTGGACGGCATGACGCTGAAGCATCGCATCTCCGGGAAGCCCATGGAGACCGAGGTTCTATTGAGCCTGGCGATTGAGATTGCCGACGCGCTCGATGCGGCCCATGCCGAAGGCATCGTGCACCGCGACATCAAGCCCGCGAACATTTTTGTCACCAAGCGCGGCCACGCCAAAATCCTCGACTTCGGGCTGGCGAAAGTCGCGCCCGCTGCCAATTCGTCGAGCCAGACCTTATCCGCGAACAGGCCAATTGTGACCATGGTTGATGAACAGCACCTGACCAGCCCCGGTTCCACGCTTGGCACGGTGGCCTACATGTCGCCCGAACAGGCGCGAGCCAAAGAGCTGGACGCGCGGACGGATCTGTTCTCGTTTGGAGCGGTCCTCTATGAGATGGCCACCGGTCAGCTGCCCTTCCGCGGGAACAGTACCGCAACGATTTTCGAGGCGATCCTGAACCGGGCCCCTGTGACTCCGGTACGGCTGAATCCCGACGTGCCGCCCAAGCTGGAAGACATCATTCACAAGGGACTGGAGAAAGACCGAAATCTGCGCTATCAGAGCGCGGCGGAAATGCGAGCGGACCTGCAGCGGCTGAAGCGGGACACAGACTCGAGCCCATCCGCGGCCGTCGAGATTGACGACCTCCCGAGTGCTGGAAAGACAGCGCCACAAGCACGGATGGAGGATAGCTCCGCTGTCCTCGCGGCCAGCCTGCTAAAGCGGCACAAAAAGGGACTGGCGATTGCGCTGCCGGTGGTTCTATTGCTGCTCGCCGCAGCGCTCTATCCATTCCGCGTTTCCCGCCGGCCCACAGCCGCAAATAAAGCCCTCGATTCGGTGGCCGTATTACCGTTCACAAATGTGGGTGGAGACCCGGACACGGAATACCTGAGCGACGGCATCACCGAGAGCCTGATTAACAGCCTGTCCCGGGTGTCCCAGCTGCGAGTGGTGCCGCGGAGCACGGTCTTCCGATACAAAGGGCAAGACAGTGCGCCCGAGAAAGTTGCACGAGACCTCAATGTTAGCGCGGTGGTGACGGGAAGCGTCCAACGCCGTGGCGAGGTCTTCGTGGTGGACGCGGAACTGATTGATGTTGGCCGCCAATCGCAATTATGGGGAGATCAATACTCCAGAAAGCTGGTCGACATTCTTGCCATCCAGGATGACATCTCCAAGGCCATCGCCGAACACCTCCGAATCGAACTGACGGGTGAAGGACGGCAACAATTGGCCAAACACGACACCGAAAATCCCGAGGCTTATCAGCTTTATCTTCGCGGGCGCTATTACTGGAACAAGCGAACCGCCGCCGACGTGAAAAAAGGGCTGGCGTATTTTCAGCAGGCCATCGACAAGGACCCCGGATATGCGCTGGCGTATGCCGGAGTGGCCGACTCCTATGCGGCCGGGAATGGCGCCTTCCTGGACCTGTCTCCGCAGGAAGCCCGCCCGCGGGCGAAAGCGGCGGCCATGAAGGCGCTCGGCCTCGACAATTCCCTGGCCGAGGCCCATACCACCCTGGCTGATTGCCTGTTCTTCTACGATTGGGATTTTCCCAAGGCTGAAGAGGAATATCGGCGGGCGATTGCGGCGAACCCCAACTACCCCACGGCCCATAGCTGGTACAGCCAATACCTGCAGGCCATGGGACGCGGCGATGAGGCCGTCGCCGAAGCGAAGCGGGCCGAGGAGCTCGACCCTCTTTCACTGGGCAACAGCCGAGAGGTGGGAAACGCCCTTTACTACTCCCGAAAATACGATCAGGCCGTTGAACAACTCAAAAAGACGCTGCTGCTTGACCCTACTTTCATTGAACCCCACACAATATTGGCGGAGAACTATCAGGCCAAAAGGATGTATCGGGAAGCCGTGAGTGAGTGGCAAAAGGTATTCGCGAATATTGGCGATGCACCGCACGCCACCTCTTTTGCAGGCGATGCGCGATTCGCCACAGCAGCGGGTGAGGTGTACACAAAATCGGGCTATCAGGCATTCCTGCAGGAATGGCTCCGCGACGTCCTGCAAAACCATCCCGATGACAGTTTTGATCTGGCCCAGTTGTATGCGGCCCTCGGAAGAAATGACGAGGCCATGAACTCGCTGGAGAAAGCCTATGCAGTGCGCCACTTTGGACTGCTCTTCCTAAGGGTGGACCCGGCCTTCGATTCCTTACGCTCCGATCCCCGCTATGCCGAACTGGTCCGCAAAATCGNNAATAGTGGGTCATCTCCGAATAGGCGACGCTCCGGATAAACGACGACCCGGGAGATATCGCGTGGTGGATGGAGCTGAAACGACTGGGGGCGAACGATGAACGCGGGTGAATGGCCGGACCAGCGGCCTCGAAGACGGCGTCTGACGGAAATGTTGCCTGACCGGCTCGACGAGGTGGTGGAGGGCGATCCGAACGGCAAGACCTATGCGGAAGCGTTCATCGAGGCGCTCTTGAACCGGGCGACTCGGGCGTGCGTGAGGCAAACACAATTGGCGGAAAAGCTATAATCAAGAATGGCACCGTACATAGAAAACTGAGAGTAGACCATGGAAAACAAGCTTTACCGGGCCATGAACCAGCTTGAGCGGCTGCAACGGATGAAGCAGGAAGAGCACGTTTCCGCACCGGCCAGCGTGGCTGTGACTCTCCACGCCCCCGACCCAGCGGTGGGTTCGTTTGGTAATTGACATCCGCAGCCCCGGTGGTCTCCCCCAAATGGATATGGGCTTTGGCTAGGGAAAACGGTGGGTTCGTTTGGTAATTCACAGCTAACGTTAGGCTTAGCTCCGAGAGGGGGTTACATCATTTCTCGAGGGGCCATCATCCTTGGGACAAGCGATGGGTTTGTTTGGTAATTGGCAGGAGGCTCGACTTGCTTTGAGCGTCTGAGCCGATGGAACATCCGCCATTGTGGTATCCGTGCGTTTTCAGCGATCCCCGGATGCGAGGTGCCTGGGCGTCCGGTTTGACGGTTGAGCGAGATGGATTGCCAATTGGTCTGTCAAGGGCGGAGTAGATTTCTCGCGCCTACGGCACTTCGGAATGACGGAAAAGGAGACGCGGGAATCAGAAACATGAAGGCACCGCGTCAGAAAAAGACTGCCGGGCGTTAAGCCCGGCGCTACATAAACCTGAGACCAAAAGCCGGGCGTGACCCCTTCGACTGCGCTCAGGACGTGGCACTTCGCCAAGTCACTTAGTGCAGGAGCCCGGCGCTACATAATCACCCGGAAGAAGAGAGATTCCTCAGCGGCAGCGTAGTATGGGCATCGAGCTCAATTCGCGCCATAACGATGCCCGAACTACTCCCCTCCTCGGTACAGACTATTGGCTGAGCGCTTCTTTCAGATCCACGTGCTCAAAAGCGGAAGCCATCCGTTCGATATCGCCCTTGTTGATACCATGCCGGGCGGCTTCGTCACGCCACTTCGAGACGGCTTTGCCGACCTGCGAGGCTATTTCACCAGCATTGGCAGGGTCGAGTTCGAAGTACCTGACCACGGACATCGCCAGAGCCAGGGAGGCTGTCGTGTCCTCCTCATTGATTGCCGTGGACAGAATGCGCGGCTTTATATCGGTCGGCACGGGGTTGAGGTCGTAGGCCGGCGACAGACGCCAGCCGTCGCTGCCCTCATAGAGAAAACCGTGATTGCGCAGATGGTCGTCGGTATTGGAAATAAGAATATTGAAAACCATCTGCCGCCATAGCGCCTCCATGTCCGCTTTGGGTGCCGCGCCGTGCTGGCGCAGTGCGTCCACTATTTCAAGGTAGCTGCGCGTTTCGTTGTCTTTCGCGCCCAGCATGCTCATGGCCGATAGAAACGGGATGCGCCGTTTGCCGTCGCGGTCAAAACGCCGCAGCAGAAGCACAGGTTTCTCGGCAATATTTTCGAGGCGCGCCGATGGTACAGGAATTCCAGCCTTTTGGGCGAGAGAGAGAGCCACCGCTTCCCACAGGACGGTATTGATCTCATCGTCCTTGCGGGGAAACTTCGCAATCGCCAGATGGCCGTCCTTCTCTCTGACGGAGGCCTTGGGCCGCGCGCCGCCAAGGGAAGAGCCCGGCGCGAACAGCAGCTGCAGATCTTCGTCCGTGTCGGTCTCTTCAATGAAATGTTCCGCCGCCGAGAGCAGTTTGGGCAATTCCACGAGCGGCGGTATGCGTTTGCCCTCTTCCTGCCTCAGGAACGGGCCACCCTCAGTTTCAGCAAACCGCAACGCGCCAGCGCGCGCCTCGTCGTCCACAAGCAGCAGGTAGTCAATTTCGTGCTGAGTGCGCGGTGCCTGTTTTTCACGTTCCGCGCGCCGGCGCTCCATGCGCCGCATCAGCGCCCTGCCCCATCGGTCAGGTGCTGAGTCTCCGATTGCACCAAACATTGGCGCATCGGCCACCGTATGAAACGGTCCTGGACCGAGTTTCAGGGCCGGTTCGAGAGAGAACCGATTGGGATGTTCCAGCCATGCGTCGTTGTATTCAAAGGTCGCGCCTTCTTTATTCTTGCGCACGCGTGCCCATAGGCGTCCGACCAGATGCGGAACGCCGCCCAGGTCCACATACACAAAAACGTCCTTCTCCATCATTATTTTCTCGCGTGATTCTACTTTTGCGACCGTCGAATCCGCTGGGGCAGATGCTCCTCTTCAAGCTGAAGGCCTACCGCGTCGATGGTGGGGTCAGCCAGACCGGCGAGCCGATCCGTCATGCCCAGCACAAACAGGACGATGGCATAGCTTCCAATCGCAACGCCGGGATCGCCTTTTTCGATCTTGACCAGGGTCGTCCGGCTTATGGAAGCTCGTTGTGCTGCGATTTCTGCAGGAATCCGCCGCCGCCGCCGTGCGTCCCTTACATCGTGCCCCAACTTGCGCAGGGCACGTGCGACCGGAATGGGAAACATCACTGATGATTTCTTTTTACGCATAGATAACGTCCATGTTTATAGTCATTACAATCGTTAATGTACATGATTATGAACGTTATAGCAAGAGGAATCTGGCGAGTTTTTAGGGGTCTTGGCACTCCAGGCGCAGCCGAGGTTCACCTCCATTCTGCCCTTGTCCTTTATGCTGTACAGCGGCCACCGCTGCATTCTGTGCGGTGATTAGAGCGTAGCCTTCAAATCAAAACAAGGGGCACGAGGCGAGCGCCATGCACCCGGAGAGTGCGGGGAGCATGGCCAGCCTCCGACAAGATGAACAAGCCGGCCTGAGGGCACGAAGACTGAGGGGGAAAGGCGGCGCTTGCTGGAAGCAACCGGGATAGAATCGCCGAACGATGCGCGACTCCGGCATTCGGCCAGGCACTTCGGCCTTCACCGCCGCGGGCTGGCCGGGGAGTCCCGCCGAGTATCCGACGTGCTCCACAACGCAATTCGACACGGTGGAAGTGAACAGCCTGTTTTACAGGACGACGGCCCGTTGCAGACCCCAAGCGTTGCTTGTCATCCCCGCGCCAGGGGGGGTAGCGATGTCTTTGGGCCTTTGCTGTCGAGAATGGTTGCAAAGTGGTTACCGGATAAACGCTTCGCGTTTTCCGGGATGACATCAAGTTCTTCCTGCAAATTGGGCGGTAGGCAGTCAACCATATAATTCCCCTTGCTTGGATTGCGACGCAGATGTGCGCATATTTCCGGCCGCGATGGACGCGCCCGGTGACAAGCGAAGAAAAAGGCTGCCGGGCATGAAGCCCGGCGCTACATAACCACCCGGAAGAAGAGAGATTCCTCGCTTGGCTTCGGAATGACGGAAAAAAGAGACGCGTGAATCGAGGCCCCTACTTCGCGTAGGGATGGCCGGCCAGGGTGGCAAAGGCCCGATAAAGCTGCTCGGCAAGCACCACCCGCGCCAGTTCGTGCGACAAAGTAAATGATGAAAGCGAAAGTTTGCCTTTTGCCAGTGCTCGCACGTCTTCAGGAAAACCCGCCGCGTCGCCGCAGAGAAAACTCAGCTCGCGAATTCCATTGTCCCGTTCGCGCGCAAGCCAGCGGGTAAAATCGCTGGATTCCCGGTGCTTGCCTTCCGCATCAAGCAGTATCCAGTTGGCGCCCACAGTGTTTTTACGCCGAGTGAAGGCCGCCGCGTCGCGAAATTCCATAATTTCAAAATCGGTAAAATGTTTCAGGCGAGTGGCGTAATCGTCCAGGAGGCCGCGCATTTCCGGCCGCCGCGTGCGACCCAGAAAAACCAGGCGGATTTTCACCCGCCACCTTCGCGGGTCGTGAAGGGAGGGTCTGGTTCCCGCACATCCAGACGCCGGGCATCTCGCCACAGCCGCTCCAGATCATAGAACAAACGCGCGTGTTCGGTGAAAACATGCACCACCAGCCCGCCGTAATCGAGCAACAGCCATTCCGAACCGGGGCGTCCTTCGCGATGCAACACGCGGCGATGGTGGGATGCGAGTTGGCGCTCCACTTCGTCGGCAATTGCTTCCATCTGTGGAGCGCTGGCAGCGGAACACAGCAGAAAACAATCAGCGAAAGCACCCATTTCAGTAAGATCCAGGAGGGTAATATTCAACGCCTGTTTGTCTTGCGCCGCTTGCAACGCGTAGCGGGTTTCATGCGGAAATTTGTCCAGACCCACCTGAGAGTTGAGGTCTGGTCGGGGGTTGGCGGTTGTCAGAATGCTCACCGGTAGAGAGCCTGCTTACGAATGTAGTCTTCGACCGACTTGGGGACAAGTCCCCCAATGGAATTCCCCTGCCGCACACGGCGGCGCACATCGCTTGAAGAAATATTGCTCTCAACCGTGGGGAGCAAATGCACGGAGCTTTTTCGCAATGCAATGATGTTGGGATTCGTTGATATGCTCTTGGCAAGCTGGCGAGGAGGAATTCCCTGCACCAACCGTTCCATCTGAAAACCTGGACGATTAGCCACCACGAAATCGCAGGCCTCCAGCAATTGTTCATGCCGGTGCCAGGTAGGCAAGAGCAAAAATGAATCGGCACCCACAATGAAATGGAGATGAACCCCAGCGTATTCGCGGCGAAAGTCCTTAACGGTATCAAGAGAATAGCAAACATCCGCTCCTTCCGGGTCAGGCGCTTCGGCGAGCGATGCAATGTAACCGCGGTGCCCGCTGCAGGCCAGCGCCACCATCGCGTAGCGATGCACGAAAGCGGCCGGTCGGGTTTTGGGCTTGTGGGGCGGATTGCCCGACGCCACGAAATAAATAGCGTCCAGATTCAGACGCTGCATGGCGGCATGGGCCACAGTCAGGTGCCCAGAGTGAATCGGATCAAATGTTCCGCCAAAGATTGCGATCGGACGGCCTTTCTGGCTGGAGAACTGGGCCATCATTCGTTCTCCAATCGTTCAGAACCCCTAGGGGAACCGCTCGGCGGACCTTCCTCTGGTGCCGTAACTACAGGGCCGGCTTCTGCCGCCGATTCATCCTCGATTTCGTCTTCGCCCAGAACTTCATCGGCCACATTTTCATCTTGTATGGCGCTGGCGGCCGACGTGGGTCTCGGTATGCGATCAAGAGCGTCGGCCATGGCGCGAACCAATTCCGTGATTCCAGCGCCTGTTACGGCCGAAATGGCGAAAAATGGCAGCCCATGCGACTCAGCGCATTCGCGCAAACGGGCCAACCGCTCGCCTTCCGGCGCGGCGTCAATTTTTGTTCCTACGACAATCATAGGCTTGGCTGCGATTTCAGGATTGAACGCCTTCAATTCAGCCATGAGGACATCGAAATCATGCACGGGATCACGCTCGCTTGCGTCCGATGCATCCACCAAATGCGCCAGCAACCTGGTCCGCTCAATATGCCGCAGAAATCGCATGCCTAGGCCCGCGCCTTCATGCGCGCCTTCAATCAGCCCTGGAATATCAGCGACCACAAAGGTGCGCCCTAGGTTAGAGCCCGGCGGCCCATCGGCCGAAACCACACCCAAATGCGGTTCCAAGGTGGTAAAAGGATAGTCNNAGTCCGCAATTTTTGGACGGGCTGCGGAAATACGAGAGATCAGCGTGGATTTGCCAGCATTCGGAAAGCCTGCCAGTCCTATGTCGGCCAGTAACTTCAATTCGAGCCGCAACTTTTTCTCTTCGCCGGGCATACCGTCTTCGTGCTCGCGAGGCGCGCGGTGCCAAGGTTTGACGAACTTGGGATGGCCATTGCCACGGCCGCCACGGCCGCCTTTGGCAATGCGAAATCGCTGACCGGATTCAGTGAAATCGGTTAGCAGCCCGCCGCTCGCGGCGTCGTAGACCACAGTCCCGACGGGCACTTGCAGCACCAAGTCTTCTCCGGATTTCCCGTGCTTGTCGGAGCCTTCTCCATGGCGGCCGCGCTCAGCTTGGAATTCGCGGTTAAAACGATACCGCAGCAGAGTGTTGTCATGAGACGTGGCTTCCAAAATCACGTCGCCGCCATGGCCGCCATCGCCACCTGAAGGACCACCGCGCGGGACATATTTCTCCCGGCGAAAGGCCAAGCAGCCATTGCCGCCGTTGCCGCCGTTGC
>PKXT01000224.1 GCA_003133505.1 Acidobacteriota bacterium | reverse complement strand
GTCATGGTTACTATCTGCGGGCTGGTGGGATCGCCGTCATTAAATTCCAGGTTCGCGGAATCAGCCGTCTGGGCCTGCGGCGTGAATGTTACGCTCACCGTGCAGGATCCTTTGGCCACCGTGGCCGGACATGTGGTCGTGTAGGAGAAATCACCGGGATTTTTCCCGGTGATGCTAATTGCAACCGCCAGCGGATTACCCGCGTTTGTAAAGGTAACGGTTTTGGTGGTGTTGGTGCCTACTTTATGCGTGCCAAAAAGCAAGGTCTTGGGCGAGACGGTAATCGAGGTCTTTCCCGTGCCGCTAGTGGTTATGACGCTCTGGCCGGCCAGAACATTATCAACAATGGTCAGCGTGGCGGAGGTTGCGGTCAATTCTTCGGGGGTGAACGACACCGTTAAGGTGCACATATCCCCAGGGTTTAATCCCCCCGTGCAGGTGTTTGATGTGAGCGCATAATATTGCGCGCCGGTCCCGCTAAATGTGAAGGAACCAAAGGTGGCCGGCACCGAGCCAGTATTGGTAACTACAGAAGACATCATAGCCGCCGTGTTCCAGACCACCATGTTAAATGCCAGCAAGTGGGTCGAAAAGGAAAGCATGGCAACGGGGTTCCCCTGCCCGGTTAAAGTGACAGTCTGTGGGCTGGTGGGATCGGAATCGGTGATTGTGAGGGGGCTGTGGTAGGAAGATCCCCCGTTAGGCGCGAAAGTAATCGTAACCGTGCACGATTTGCCGGCTGCCAGGCTGCTGCCGCATGTCTTGGTGTAGGAGAATCCCGCGGGAGCGGTGCCAATGGCCAGATTGGTCACGGATTTGGTCCCGAAGTTCGCAATTGTGAGCACTTGCGGGGCACTTTTTTGACCCACTGTTATCGTCCCAAAATTCAAGGTCATGGAGGGGGAGAATCGCAGCGAGGTCTGAGGAATCACCAGGAACGTTGACAATGCGCGCGTGGTGCTGCCGCCATTGGCCAGCACGGTGACCTGATACGTGCCAGGAGGGACGGCCGTGGTCGTGCTCAGCGAAAAGGTGGATGATCCAGAGCCGTTGGGGATGGTGGTGGGTGTAAGCGTGGCTGAAGCCCCTGGAATTTCAGTGATTCCGTCCATGGTCAGATTGAGGGTCGTGTCGAATCCATCCAGCGGCTCGTAGGTGTATACCGAGACGGCTTGACCGCTGGGATCAAGCACCAGACCGGCGGTGTTCATCATTGGCCACAAATCTGGCATGTCCGGCGTGACGGTGCATTGCGCGGTATAGTTTTGCGATGGCTGCATGAACGTGGAGCTGGAATCCTGCCCCGATTCCGTCTGCCACCCGGAGAAATCGGTCGCCGTGCCGGGGACCGGCACCGGGAGCACGAACGNNACGGTGTATTTGTGCTGCCATTCCACCACGTATTTTTCTGGGAATCGAGCGTGCTGATAAAAAGCTCCCAGTCGGAGCCGTTCAGGTAGCTGTCCCGCAAGGTGTTCTGGATTGCGCCGCCAGATTCGAAGACGTTATCCGTGCTGGTGATGTTCTTGGTGTATACCGTGAATATCTGGCCGGTCTGCCAGTTTAGTATGGGGATGCCACCGGCTTCACCTATGACGTTGGCCTGGGCGTTTCCGTTGTCATACATCACGCTATCTGTGACAGTTACATTCTCGCTGTCACGGAGGGTCAGGCCCGCGGACGTGGTTTGTCCGCCATCCGCCGTCAGGCCCGCGCTGGAGTTGTAGCACAGGTTCAAATTGGTGAAGTTCATGGGGCCATCATTTCGCTCAAGCAAAATTCCGTGGTAGAAGTTACTGCGCGAATTGATGTTGGTTCCGGTAGTATTCTCATTGTTGGTGTCCCAGTGAATTCCGGTGGAAAAATTCCAGTCGGTGTTGATGTTATTAAACGTTCCGTTGATTAGCCCGTACGGGTTAATGCCGCCCTCTCCCCAGATGAAGAAGCTGCCTTCACCCCCCCGCCNNACAAGGCCGCCTATGGTGTCAAACATCTCCATACCCACCGCGCCGTTGTGATCGGCCACAGCGTTTTCGATGGTGTAATCGGTCGCCATAAAAACATGCAGGCCGGTGGCGTTGTTCCACAGGAAATTATCAGTATCGAATTCAATGTTTTGCGACGGGGGACCGAAGTTCAGTTCCACCGCACCATCACTCTTGCAATCCGCCGAATATTCGAAGGTCAGTCCCCGCAGCACGACGCCGTTCTTGTTGGTAATGGCCCAAAGCTGCCCGCGGTCGGCCAGTTCCACGTCCGCGCCGCTCAGGTTGGTACCCTCCGGCGGCCATAGATAAAGCTGCTGCCCTGAGTCGTCCACGTAAAAAGTGCCTTCCAGCATCTGTCCCAGCGAGAGCACCTGCTCCATTTGCGCGCCGTTCACAAAGGCCATCTCGCGCCGGAGGACGATATCCGTTTGAGGCGGGGCGTTGCCCGTCAACGCGGGGCAGAGGCCAAAGTTATAGGTCCAGGGCGTGGAATAGATGCTGGAGTTTTGGGAATACTGCGTCCAATTGGTGTACGGATCGGCCCCGGAAATCAAGACTGTCCCGGGGGTGACCGCTTCGTACGTTTCCGGCAGCAAGGTGTCCTTCTCAGTGGCCTGAAGGTCAATATTTTCGCGATACAAACCGGGATTGACGTAGACGTGAGTACCGATGCCGGTTTGGTTGTTGGCCTCGGCCACACCAACCGATTTGCCTATCGTTTTGAACGGCAGGGCTTGGGTGCCGGGGTTATTGTCGTTGCCATTTACTACGTCCACATAGAGAGTGGCGGTTTCGAGGTTTTCGTTGATAACCGCCTGGGCACGAGCCATGCCCGCAAAGAAACACAACGCCGCCACCAAAATTCCCCAGCGCTTCATATACACCTTCCTTTGAATTGTTCCGTCAGAAGCTGCGAATCGAGGGATACATGCAGAGGCTGGGGCCCCGCGGGATAACCCGCGGCCTGCGTGCGCACAATTTCGCCATCCTGTGATTGCTGGAGCTCACCCCCCGGCGAGCCGCCGAGATCCCCCCGGATCTCTCCTGGATAGTACAGTGTCAGTTATCTAAAAGGCAAGTAATATTTGTTACGACACACTGTTTATGGGCTTTGTGATTACGGTTATCGGCTTAGACGCCGAAGTTGAGGGCCGGTGGGGAGATGCTAATCCCTCTTCCCTTAAACACTGGATGAGCAAATAAGTTCCTCGGCCGATTCTGATATCGAAGTTTTTGTTTGAAGGTGCGCACGCCGCTGGCTGCCGCAAGCCGAAGACAATAGTCGCTGCCATTCAGATGGCTTCGGTCAGCGGATTAGGGCGGGTCGGTAAAGGTTGATAACTTTCCTGGGTATATTGGTGCGAGATCACTGGGTGGTCCATCCAGTGTGCAAATTATTTCGCGGAGTATTGGAGGGGACAACGGCAGCGGCCAAATTTTTTGGGGTTGCCTGTTTTGTGGCTCCGCGGCTGGGACCTACATTGCCTATGCGCGTTCTGGCGCGTTATTCCCCGCGGATGGTTTGCCGTTCAGAATCAGCAACACGCTGGCCAATACTAATCCCGCTCCGAGCACGGTGCGAAGTCCCAGCGCTTCCTGGCCCAGCCAGTGACCGATCAACAGCGCGACCACGGGATTCACATAGGCGTAGCTCGATACCGTGGTGGCCGGCATTTNNGAATGCGATGATGGACCCCGCTACAATTAGATAGCCGATCCCCAGCGCCGCGCGCAACGATATGTGTGGCGCGGTACGAAGTTCCCCCGCCAGCGCTGAAAACGCCAGCAGCATCACCCCGCCGGTCAGCATCTGCCCACCAGCGCTCATTAATTTCGATTTTGGGAGGGTCATTCTTTTTGATGTGACGCTACCCACCGCCCATCCGATCTCGCTGCCCAGAACGGCCAGACAGGCCAGGACGTTCCCTTGTCCCAGCCCGGAACCCAGGGCCAGTACGATCACCCCAGTGAAGCCCAGGCAGATGGCGGCCAGCAATTGCCAGCGCATCTTTTCGCGTTTCAGGACGAAGATGGATAGCAGCGCCATCCATATTGGCAACGTGGCCACCAGCACCGCCGCGATTCCCGACGGCAACGTCTTCTCGGCCCAGAATAAGCCACTATAGGTGGCCAGAAACATCAGCGCGCCCAGGATCGAAAGGTTGCGCCATTGCATGCGCGGCGGCCGGGGCGCTCCGCGCATCCGGCACCACAGATACAAGATGGCGCCCGCAATGGTGAACCGCACGCCCGCCGCAAGAAGTGGAGGGACCGTGGCAACCACGATGCGTATGGCCAGGTACGTGGATCCCCATACGACATAAACCGCGAATAGCGCCAGGGCGACCTTATAACCGGCGCGGGAGCGGTTGATCCACTCTTTGCTAACCTGTGAAATAATCATAGACAGTTATAGAGTAGCGCTTCGTATTATCACCTGTCAAATACCTAAAACAGGTTATAATGGAATGGGAAGGACCCATGGCCAAATCTGTTCCATTTGAATTGATTGCCGGAAACGTGGCGTTGAATTTCGCCAACACTCTCGATAACCGCTGCAGCCCGCGCGGAGAGACCGAGTTGCTCCGCTCTTATGACGATCTGCTGCGCGTTTGCGCGCAATCCCGGGTATTGTCGCCCAGGCAATTGGGGCGGTTGCATCACACCGCCTCACTCGCGAATGGTCGCGCCAAAGCGGCCGATGCTTTGCGCTCCGCCATACGTCTCCGCGAAACCATCGAGCGAATTTTCGCCGCCGTGGCCCGGAACCAGGAAGGCGGAAATGTTTCACCTCTCCCGCGGCGTTGTTCCCATGGCCAGCGGCCATCCGCCGGGCCGGTCAATGGCAAGGATCTTGCAATATTGAATGGTTATGTGAAGGAAGCTCTCGCTTATCGTTGCATTGCGCCGGCCAGCGCCTTCGCTCGCACGTCAACGATGACATCCAATGGCTTCGCGTTTGGGTGGCAGTGGAGGGAAGAGGGAACTGATCTGAACGCGCCATTTTGGCCTCTGGCGCTGGCCGCGGCGGAATTGCTGGTCTCAGGCGATCTGGGGCTGGTTAGGGAATGCCGCAGCGCAACCTGCCGCTGGCTGTTCCTTGACAAGAGCAAGAATCATTCCCGCCTCTGGTGCGATATGAAGACCTGCGGCAACCGGGTAAAGGCCCGCCGTTATTACCGCAAGCGCAGTTTGAAACAATGAGGACACACTAAAACGTAAGGACGATGGTTTGTCCCCGACTGCGTTTTAAGCGCGAGTTCTTGGCAAACCTACCGTGGCCCAACAACGACAATGGTTGATGGTGCCGCCTCGCCGCTCATTAGGGAGAGCTGGTCCGTGCCAAGGGGTGTGAGATTGCCATTCTCGTGGGCCTCGAACACGCCCATGCTCGGAGTATTGTCGTAATTGATGTCGCCGGTCACGACATAGCCATGAGAAATTGGAGCCTGTGCAATTTGGCCGGGATGGTCCACGAGGTCTCTGCCATCCGAAATGATGGTTTTATACCTGAGATTGCAACCCGGCGTGATGGTGCCGATGGTGATTTGGGCTGAACTCGAATCGCTGATATAAATGGCAGTGTTGTCCCAGTTTACCAGTACGCCCGCGTCGGTATATGTGGCGGGGCCGAAGGCGTTGTATTCCATCGCGGGCCCGAGGACACCAGCGGTCAATTTAAAAGAGGCAATTTCCGACGGGCCGCCATCGTTCAATTCTCCCGCATACACGCAACTGCTATCAGGATCAACAGAGATACCGTAAGGCAAATTGCCCGTGGACTGGCAGTTTGGAGCCCCCAGATGGCCGCGGACTATTGGGTATGCGCAGACCTGAAGAGCGTACAGGTAAGTAACCAAGAGAGTCTCACCGTCAGGTGACACAACGATTTCTACGGGGTAGTCAGAACCTAGGGCTTCCGTGAAAGTTGTGCCCAGCGCGCCATTCGTGGCGATCGTATGGCTGTAGATATGGTCGTCACCAGTCGAGCCCACAAACATCGTGTGGCCACCGGGGGTGATTGTCAGGCTATCGCCAAGGCCGATTTGCGTGTCGCCGGAGGGGTACTTCGTGGGATCCTTCGAGAGTGTGCAGTCAGTCTTGTTGATAATAAAATGCGTGATGTTGTTCGAACCGATATCACCCACATACAGGTCGCCTTCCTTAACTCGAGCGGCGGCCAATCCCCCCGAAGAGAATGCCTGAGCAAGACCCCTG
Source organism: Acidobacteriota bacterium (assembly GCA_003133505.1). Classification (GTDB taxonomy): domain Bacteria; phylum Acidobacteriota; class Terriglobia; order Acidiferrales; family UBA7541; genus PALSA-278. Next base: position 2,957 of record PKXT01000224.1, on the reverse strand, counting down.
CCGTTGGTGCGATACGGTCCTATGTGAAGGGTCTCATTGCCGGGACCGACCTTATAGCCCTCAACCGCATTCAGGCCTTTTACGTTATCGTTGACGTATGCACAGATGTGCGAAGCCATCACCGAGCCGGACGTCATTATCGTAAATATCACAGCGAGCAGGAATTTCGTCACGTAGTTCATTTACGTGGTGCTCCTTTCGTCTGCATGAGTATGCCAACGGTGTTCTGATCACTTTGCGCAATCGCCAGAGCGGGCAGGGTGCCGCCGCTAAAGTGCCCGGGAACCACCGTCTGGGGGTTGGCGCCGGAAACATAATTGATCGCGGGCTGGAACGTGCCGTCACCTTTGCCTTGCAGGATGCTCACAGTGTTGCTCGAGCTGGTGGCCACGGCGAGATCCGGAATTCCGTCGCCGTTGAAATCAGCCGCGTTTACCTCCCGCAGAAACGCGCTGGGATGAAGGTTCCTTCATCGCCAGCGCGCCGTCTAACCAAAACTAATATTATTGATGCGGTTTAGCGAACCTGCCACGACTCCGGGCCGCAACCCATGGAAGCCCCCGATTATTTGCGCATCTATTCCGCCGATTCTACTGCGATCACCACTGACAAAGGCACCGCCAGTTGCACAGTGGTCAGCGGATGCAGTGCGCTTCCGGTGGTCAGCGACTTGAGCGATCCATTGGTTGTGGTGTTATAAACCCCCATGGAAGGCATGGTCAGCGACCCGGTCAGGTTAAAATCCCCCACCACCACCGTATTTCCCGACACGGCAATTTGCCCGGGATAGTCACGGCCCGCTGTTCCGCCGGTCGCCGAAACCGTGCCCTTGGCGAGCGTGCAGTCTGGACCCACTCTTGCCGCGGTAATCTGGTTGCTGGAGTTATTGGCGATAAACAGGTATTTGCCGGTGGAGCTCAGGGTCACGTCATTGGAATTCTTGCCAGTGCCCAGCGTGCCATTATATTCCGTGAAGGGGCCGAGCGTGCCGGTTGCCGAAAGGGAAGCAGCGGCCACGGAGGCTGCCTGGCCCGCAACGGTATTCTCTCCCACGTATACGCATTTTCCCGTCGCATCTATGGTGATTCCAGTGGCGAACCCACCCATGCCCTGGCAGTTGGGCGCGGCGCCCAGCGAGCCATTCGCCGCAACCGTATAGGCGCACACCTCATCCATTTCCGGGATCGTGGCCACCAGGATCTTGCCATNNTTTGCAGCAATTCGATGTTTGCTATTTCGCCCCCATAGAAATTTCCGTTATCGGCTACGTACAAATACTTGCCGTTGGGAGTCACCACCAGGGGATCGCCCGTTCTCGAGGAAACCGTGTCTCCATCCGGGTAATCATTGTCGTAGGTGAGCGCACAGTTGGCCGGATTGATGATTAAATGGGCGATGGTGCGGCTGTAATCGTTTTGAATATATAGATCATTGTTCATCACGCGGGCAGCGCCCCGGTCGCCTGAAAAATAGCCGCCGCCGACGCCATAGCCATTGGTGGTGGTGACCGGTTCCAGGTAAGTCACCTTGGTACCGACGATATTGTAGCCGTCAACGGTATTGGGAATATTGTTCAGGCCGTCCGAAGCGGTGATGTCGTCGTTGGCATAAGCGCAAATGTGGGCCTGCGCCATCGCCATGCCTGGAACAAACGCTATCACGGCCATCCCCAGCAACAACCTTATTATCCTGTTCATCTAAAAAGGATCTCCTGTTAATTTTTCCCGGACTGGCGGCTCAACAAGGCTGGGCTCGACCCAGCGGAAAAGTTGTTGGGGCGCGGCGCAAATAGTCCAAGTTGGCGGTACACCAAGTATTGCGGGATAAGTCAATTGCCGGAACATGCTATCAGAAACAAGACGAATTACAACAACTAAATTTTTGTATATATTGTGGTTACGGGTAGCTTATTAGTGAATGATGGAGAGTGTTTCTCTCTCCGGCCAACGTGCCGGGCCGCCACTCCTCCGCCGGATGCGCGCGCCAACAATTCGAGCGGAGCCAATTGTGTTGCGGGGGCAGCCCCGTCTGCGTTACTCTCTCCGTTTTCGAGGAGAACCCTGACATGCTCATGAAATTGGCCGTTAGCCTGATCGCTCTGCCCTTGCTCACCAGTCCCGGGGTCGTGGCGCGACCCCCGATGCCTCAGGCCGGCGCATCCCCCTCAAGCGCCACTGCTTCCGCACAGGCCCAGGCGGCGAGCCCGGGCAGCCCCGCCGCGCCGTCCGCATCTCAGGCTGGGCCGCTGCCGGAATATCCACTGCCGTCCACCGGCGCGCCGGACGCCATGCCCCGGCGGTACATCGAAATGTGGAATACGGGCAATTTCAGGCTGTTGGAGGGAATGTTCACACCTCAGCCCCGTTTACATTCCGAGCGGCTGGACAGCCTGGCCATGCCTGCGCGCCTGGTCGTGAACAGAATTAAGGTTTGGCGCAACTGCATGCCCGATTTCAACTATCAGATTCTGGATACCATCTCGCAGGGGGATAAGGTCGTGCTGCGGGTGGAGTACAGCGGCACGTATGAAAAGCAGTGCTACAACGACATTCCCGCGCCCCCACCCGACGCTCCGCCGATGAAGATCCGCGTCAAGGAGATCCTGATTTTCGGCCTGGACCACGGAATGATTTCGGATATATGGGAAGAGGACGACGAACTTCGCGCGCGTCTGCAGATGGGCGCAAAGTGGTGCGACACCCCCGCGCAGCCCGTGAGTGCTCCGCTTGCCTCTTCACCCAGTCCCGCCGCCGCAGCTCCGCAGTCTAAGCCCTGATACGCGGGTGTAACGAAAGCTCGTAAGGCGAAGAGAGATTTCTCGGTCGCGGAGCCTCCTCGAAACGACGGTGGGTGTTTGCGCACGCTGGGGGAATGAGTGCGCACGAAGGTGGGGTGTGGGGGGGCACGGTGAGAATGTCCCGCCAATGCGGCCAGGCACCCGCCGTCATTCCGAACGC
>PKXT01000048.1:4650-4803 GCA_003133505.1 Acidobacteriota bacterium | reverse complement strand
CTATATCGGCTCCTGAAGCCTTTGCGGTGCTGACCGGCTCGAGCGGTCCCTTGCTCCCCGGCGCTTCCTCCGCCTGCGCTCTGTCCCTTTCCTTTAGCGGCGAGCCCGAAACGGAAGGAGCCGGAGCGGAGGGCGAGGGCGCCGACGCGGCAT
>PKXT01000048.1:0-4605 GCA_003133505.1 Acidobacteriota bacterium | reverse complement strand
TCCACCTTGTCGGTGGAGATTTCAAACAGCGGCTCGTCTCGCTCCACCTTGTCGCCGGCTTTCTTCAGCCACTTAGTGATGGTGCCTTCAAAAATGCTTTCGCCCATTTGGGGCATGATTACATCGGTCGCCATGTGATCTCCTTACTCCCGGTCCATCGCAAGTTCATTCCATCCGCATCCAATCTCAATATTGCGCCAGTTCGCGGGCCGCGCGCATCACGTCGGGCACGCCGGGCAAAAAACGCTCTTCGAGCGGAGGCGAATAGGGCACTGGCGTATCGAGAGACGTCACCCGCTGAATCGGGCCGTCCAGATCCTCGAAGGCGTTTTCGCAAACCATGGCCGCAATCTCCCCGGCAATTCCTCCGGTACGAGTATCTTCGTGAACGATCAGCAGCTTGCTGGTCTTTTTCACGGACGCGAGGATTGTTTCCTTGTCCAGCGGCATCAGCGTACGCAGATCGATTACTTCCGCCGAAATCCCCTCGGCGGCCAGTTTTTCCGCTGCCTCGAGGGATGTGTGCATCATCGCCGCATAGGAAATAATTGTGAGGTCGGCGCCCTCGCGGCGGACGATGGCCTTGCCCAGCGGCACGGTGTATTCACCTTCGGGCAATTCTTCTTTGATACGTCGGTACAGAAATTTATGCTCCAGAAAAAGCACCGGATTATTGTCGCGTATAGCCGATTTCAGCAACCCCTTGGCGTCATAGGGCGTGGACGGATAAACCACCTTCAGCCCGGGGGTGTGGGCATAATACATTTCCGGATTGGCCGAGTGAAACGGTCCGCCATGCACGCCACCTCCTGAAGGGCCGCGCACTACCATTGGCACCGGCGCGCCCCACCGGTAGTGTGACTTGGCTACGAAATTGGTCATCTGGTTGAAAGCGCAGGCCAGAAAATCAATGAACTGCATCTCCGCGACGGGGCGAAGTCCCATGTAGCTCATTCCCACCGCCGCGCCGATAATCGCGGACTCGCTGATGGGCGTGTCAATCACCCGCTCCCAGCCGAATTTATTCAACAGCCCTTCCGTGACTTTGAACGCACCGCCATACACGCTGATGTCCTCACCGATTAACACTACCGCCGGGTCGCGTTCCATTTCCTCGGAAAGCGCCTGACGGATTGCCTCGACCATGGTGACGGCAGCCATCAGTTTTTCCCCTTGCGCAACGGGTGGCGAGCGGGGCTCTTCGCCCCAGTATTCTTCTGGCCGCCGGATCTCACACCGGATTTCGCATCGCCGGAAACATTCTCGGAACGCTGATCACTCGGCGCCAGTTTTGACACGGCGACGGATTCCATCTTCTCTGTTTCGATGTTCTCCAACTGGCCAAAATCTTCCACCGTCCAACCGTCCATCTCAATGCTGCACCGCGGCGGAGTCACTTCTTCCACGGGACGCTCCCACCGGGCCTTAATTTCATGGCACCCATCGCAGAACACGCCCTGCTCGGCAAGCTCCGCCGGAGGCAGCGGCGATTCCTCGGCGAATTTTTGATCTTCATCCAGCTCGCGCTCGATTCGCGCGTCTATCTCGGCCTTTTTCTTTTCGTTCCATAGTCCGGCATTGGTCAGATATTTTTCATAACGGCCGATGGGATCCTGCGCTGTCCAATATTCCACCATGGCCTTGGGAACATACTCGGCAGGGTCATGCTGCGCGTGCCCGCGCATACGATGGGTCTTCGCTTCAATCATTACCGGCCCGTCGCCCGCCCGGCAGCGCTCCACCGCATCCTTGGCGGCCTGATATACCGCGAGAACATCATTACCATCCACAATCGCGCTGGCGATTCCGTAGGACTTCGCGCGCTCGGCCAAATTGCGAATGGGAACCTGCCGTTTTACCGGTGTCGAATAGGCCCATTGATTATTTTCCACCACGCACACCAGCGGCGCGCGCTGCACCGCCGCGAAGTTCATCCCTTCATGAAAAACGCCCGTGGACGTTCCGCCATCACCAATCCACGTCATCGCAACAATTTTCTGTCCTAGGTAACGCCCGGCGATTCCCACCCCGGCCAGCACTGGAATTAAATCACCCAGCATGGAAATGGGAGACACGATATGCTTGGTTTTCAAATCGCCGAAATGGCTGGTGCCATCCTTCCCCAGCGTGGGCGAAGTATATTTGGCCATGTGCTGAGTGAAAATATCGCGTGGCTTGCAACCCTTAACCAGCAGCGCGCCAATATTGCGAATCATCGGCGCCATCCAATCCCTGGCCTCGAGCGCATAAGCAGTGCCGACAGAAATGCCTTCCTGTCCCAGGCTGGAATACAATCCGCCCACAATCTTGCTCTGGCGGAACAGGCGCACCATTCGCTCTTCCAGCGAGCGATTGAGCCGCATGTAGTAGTACAAATCCAGATGCTGTTCGCGCGATAATGTCTGCGCCATTCCGTGCCCCTTTATCGCTGCTCTTTTACGTTACGCGCGTGGCCGGTTCCTCACACCGTTACCGGCTTCGCCACATTGGCTTCCGCGCATTCCAGCGCCTCTTCCAATTCCGCCAACCCAACCACGTGCATCTCGCGATTAAAAATTTCTCCGAAGACTTCCGTTACCACGGGAGCAACCCCAGCCAGGGCCACCGGCCGGCCGAGCAATTTCTCCAGCGAAGTCGAGTGGCAACCAGCAATTCCGCATGGCACGATCAAATCAAAATAACGCAGGTCCGTGCTCACATTGAGCGCAAAACCATGCGACGTTACCCAACGACTTAAATGCACTCCAAGCGCACCCAGCTTTTCTGAACTCGCGGCGGAAACCCACACCCCGATCTTCCCTGGATTGCGGCCAGCGCTAATTCCAAAAAACGCCGCCGCGCGTATCATTACCTCTTCCAATTGACATGCATACCAGCACACGTCCCGGCGCATGGCCGCGAGATCCAAAATTGGGTAGCCCACAAGTTGTCCCGGACCATGATAGGTAATGTCTCCCCCGCGGTCGGAGGGATGAAATTCCACATTCATCTGGCGAAGCGAATTGTCGCTGGCTAGCAGATTCTCGCGCTTGCCGTTGCGCCCCAGTGTAATCACGTGAGGATGTTCGCACAGCAGCAGCACGTCGGGAATCAGACTTGCTTTCCGCGCGGCCACGCAATGGTGCTGCAGCTCCAGCGCCTTACCGTAGGAAGTAAGCCCCAAATCAACTTCCCAACAAATACCCGCGTGGAACTGCCCCTCGTTGTTCCTCGCGTGGTTGTACCCGCAATCAGGCATTAATGGCCAGCCCGCGCACGGAATTGAACGCATCTCCCATCGCTTCCCAGACCGTCGGATGCGCATGAATCATGGCCATCATGTCGTCAACTGTGGCCTCAAGCTGCACCGCGGTCACCGCTTCGGCGATGATCTCGGTCGCAAGCGGCCCGATAATATGCACGCCCAGAATCTCGCCGTACTTTGCCTCGCTAACCACCTTGATGAATCCGCCATGGCTGCCCAGAATCGTGGCTTTGCTATTGCCCACGAACGGAAATTTCCCGGTCTTTACGTCATAGCTCGCGTCGCGCGCCTGTTTTTCCGTCATACCCACCGAGCCAATCTGCGGCTCGCAATATGTAGCGTTAGGGCATCTCATTTTGTCGAAAGGCTGGACAGGTTTTCCAGCCATTCGGCCTACCGCTATCAGACCCTCCATCGAACCAGCGTGAGCGAGGAGCGGCAACCCGGCTACAATGTCGCCAACGGCGAATAGCCCTGGTTCATCGGTCTCAAGAAATGGCCCGGCGTAAACAAATCCGCGCTCCACTTTGGCCTTGGTCTTTTCGAGACCAGTGCCTTCTGTCATCGGCCGCCGTCCGACGGCAATCAGCACTACCTCCGCCGCCAAAGTCTCTTGTTTACCGTTGCGATCGGTAAAAACAACCGCCGCGCCATTGCCATCTTTCTTCACCGACTCAACGCGCGATTGCGTCTCAATCCGAATACCCCTCTTGCGAAATGCCTTATCCAGCTCCGCTGAAATTTCCTCATCTTCAATTGGCGTCACACGAGGCAGCATTTCAAGAATGGTCACTTCGCTGCCGAAGGAACGATAAATAGAAGCAAATTCCACGCCCACTGCGCCTGCGCCAACAACAACCAGTTTCTTCGGGATTTGCGGCAGCGATAAAATCTCGCGGTTGGTAACAATCACCTTTCCGTCAATTTCCACACCGGGTAGCGTCCGCGCTTCCGAGCCTGTTGCCAGTATGATGTATCGCGTCTCTATCTCCTGAGTCTTGCCGTCCTTTTCCACGCTGACGCGACCCGGCCCGGCGATTTTTCCCCAGCCCTGCATCATCTCCACTTTGTTCTTGCGGAATAGCAGCTCGATGCCCTTGGCATGCTTTTGGACGATCTTGTTCTTGCGCTCCAAAATCGCGCCCCAGTTCACCTTCACGCCCTCGACTTCAAATCCAAATTCCTTGGCCCTCTGAAAATACTCGTAGATTTCCGCGTGATGCAGCAGCACTTTGGTGGGAATGCAGCCCACGTGGAGACAGGTGCCCCCGAGAAACGGATTTTGCTCAACAACCAGCGTTTTCAGTCCATACTGCCCCGCGCGGATAGCGGCCACATAACCGCCGGGCCCGCTGCCAATA
>PKXT01000045.1 GCA_003133505.1 Acidobacteriota bacterium | reverse complement strand
GGCAGTTTTGAGAGCCGCGCGCGACTGCTACTCGAAGTCGTTGCCGCGGTGCGGGAAGTTTGGCCGCCCGAGCGACCGCTCTTTGTGCGCATTTCCGCGACCGACTGGGTTGAGAAGTCGGGCGAGGAAGGCGGTTGGGATCTGCCGCAGTCGGTCCAGCTCGCCGCGCTGCTGCGCGATCGCGGCGTCGACCTGGTCGACGTGTCTTCCGGCGGCAACGTCCTCGGAGCGGCGATGACTCTCGGCCCTGGATATCAAACGCCGTTTTCTGAGGCCATCCGTACGCAGACCGGCATCCTGACCGGCACCGTCGGCATGATCACCGATCCCGCTCAGGCCGCGCATATTCTTCGCACCGGCCAGGCAGACCTGATCTTCATCGCGCGTCAATTTCTGCGCGATCCTTACTGGCCTTTGCGGGCGGCTCGCGAGTTGGGACAAACCGCGTCATGGCCGGTGCAATATTTGCGCGCTGGCCCTCCAGATAGCCCGGCGCGCGAAACTTTTATTCCGCCGGTTTTGAAGAAATAAGGTTTCCCGCCAAGATTGGCGCTGGGACCTTTGGCAGACTTTTATATTTATTTGTTCGACAAAATTTAGGAGGAATCACATGCAAAGAACGGCAACGGCAGTCTGGCAGGGAACCTTGAAGGAAGGCAAAGGCACAATCTCAACCGAGAGCGGCGTCCTTTCGAATACCGCGTATTCGTTTCGGATGCGGTTTGAAAACGAACCGGGCACGAACCCGGAGGAACTAATCGCGGCTGCCCATGCCGCCTGCTTCACCATGGCACTATCGGGCCAACTGACCGGTGCCGGCATCACACCCGAACGGCTAACTACAACCGCGGCGGTGACGATGGAAAAGCTTGATGCAGGATTTACGATCAGCAAGATTCATTTGAACGTTATTGCACACTGCCCGGGCGCAAGCCGCGAAGCTTTCGAGAAAGCAGCGGATGCCGCCAAGACTAACTGCCCTGTTTCGCGCCTCTTAAAGGCTGACATCAGCATGTCCGCTACCCTTGAGGGCTAGCGAATCGCACCCCAAACGAAAATCGCACGCTACGGATGAAGTGATCTAACTGGTGGAATTCGGATCGGAGTTCCCGGTGGAAAGCTTTATGGCCGGACCAGACTCAGCCAGCCTCAGTTCCGGGTCATTGTGAATTTCTTTCAGTAATTCACGCGTAACTAGATCATCGGTTTCCGCAGCGTTGCGAATGCCCACCGGAAATCGGAGCACCACCTCCAAGCCGGAACTGGTGAATCGCAGCCGCGTTCTCGGTTTCATGGCATTTTCGGGCAGAGGCGCCAGGGTGCGCTCCATTTCCTGATACTGTTTTTCCATTTCCGCGCCATACTGCTCGTAAATTTTATTAACCACGGGGGCCAGCCGCTTTTCCACCAGCAGGTAATCGCTATCGGCGGCCAGCGTGATGGTGACCTCATGCCACGCAAAGCTGGTACCCGGGATCTGCTTGAAAAGGCCCGCTGTGAATTGGAAAATTACGGAATTTGCGAATGCGACAACGCGCCCGGTGGGTGACCCGGCGGGTGTGAGTTCCATCAAGTGGAGTCGAACCAACCCCACCTCCACCACCTCTCCGGTGACGAGGTGTCTGAGAAATCGCATGGGAAACGGGTCGAAATGCCACTTGACTTCATCGCAAAGGCGCACACCTGGCTGCCAGATTGCGCAGAGGTGTCTGGATTACACCATTGCTGTTGCGAACCAGCCGGTGGGTGTATAGTGCTGGTGTCAGGATGCCAAAATGGAAATCCTGGTTTAACCGGCTCAGGCCAATCGCGATTGAACACAAAGTAAAAATTTGGTCTGATAGGCAGGTCCGGTTGCGGCGCGCCCCGAGATGGCCTAGTCTTGATGGCGCACTGCTGCGGGTGGCACCCTCACATCGCGAATTCGCCCAATTCCCAACCATGCTCCTCTCTTTGAAAACGAAATGGCTCCTGCGCTGCGCGCTTTGTGCGTGCCTCCCGGCTCTTCTGTGTTCCTCCGTACGCGCCCAACAGACCCAGACTCAGGAGTTCCCCGAGATCGACACCTATGTGGGTCTCACAGACAGATATCGCTTGATGTTCCAGGTGTCTCGATCGAAGGACGGGAGCACCCTGAATTCCACCCAATTTGGTCCGAATCTCGACATCAATTTTCGGCCCCTTCTGCGCAGGAAACTTCGCACCAACGATTCGGCGAAGGGAAACTTCCTGACCTTGCGGATCGGATATCAGTATCTCGAAAATGTGGGCAAGCCGAATGAAAACCGCGTCCAGTCGGCGTTGACTTCACGCTTCCACCTGCCCTGGTCGTTGGAACTTGCGGAGCGAAATCGTTTTGACCTCCGAGTTATCAGCGATCAGTTTTCCTGGCGCTACCGCAATCGCCTTACGCTCGAGAGAAGCTTTTCGATCAAGTCTTTTTCGTTCTCGCCTTACGCGCGGGGAGAGATCTACTACGACAGCAAACCGGGGACCTGGAACAAAAGCACGTACTCATTCGGCGCGGTGATTCCCATTCGCAAGCGCTTCGAATTGGAAGGCTATTACGAGCGTGAGAACACCACTGGCGGATCTCCACCGCATGTGAATGGGATTGGGACAACTCTATCCATCTATTTTCGCAGGAAACTCGCCTAGCAGCCGATGGTGTGGTCGTGGCCCCCCGAACCAGATCCTGGGACAAGGTGCCGGCGCCTGTCTGCTTGCCTAAAGAGTCCGCTTGAGCCCTGGCGAAATCAAAGGCCAAACGAACGATTCGATCACTCAACTGACGGTCATTATTCACCACCATGACGCCCGTCAATTCATTGGCCATTTGCTGCTCGGTAGCCGTTCGCCGGTACCGGTCAATCGTTTGGCTTAAAAAGTGAATGATGGTGGATGAGTTGGGCGTTGCGGGTGAAGGGGCTTGTGCGTTGCTAAAAGTTCCCGCAGCGAGAACAAGAATCAGTGCGAACATCGGAGCTCAAGCCGAAATGGACCTTATGAAATTGCCTTCCGCCATTCCTGTTTCAGCGTCATGAAGATGTGGCTGATGCATTCTGGGCATATGCGGGAGCGCCGTCGCGCTCCAATAGGTTAGCTTAAATTTCCTCTATGGGGCTTTTTCATCCACACGAAGCGGTATGTAATAGCACATACAGTTGAGGCAATGGCGGAGCGAAAGTAAAGGCTTCAGTCTTTAAGAGAATTCAATTTTTGACCTTGCGCAGCATACGCGGAGTGGCCATCCAGAGCAGCGTGGTACGCAAGGGCGCAAACCGTGTAATTTCTAGGCAGGCGACCCCGGGCTTCTTGAGTTCGGTGACGGCTTCATCCCGCCCCAGACCAAGCGCTAAAGCCAGGTCAATGTGCGGCCCATGACCAAAGCACATCACTTCGCGGGTGCGTATTCGGGATAGCTCGCGAAAAATATCCGAGGGTTTGGCCGTGGGCAGCAATGTGTCGGACCGGCGAATTTTCTCGCGGTGGAGTGAAAAAACCTCGCACGCTATCTCTGCTGTTTGGGCGGCGCGCAGGAACGGACTGGTAACCAGCGTGTCTGGCTCGATGCCAAGGTTGCGCAATCCGCGCATCACCTCTCGAGTCTTGTCCATTCCCTTGGAAGTCAAGGGGCGCTCAGGATCGGGGGGCGCTGAAGGGTTAGCGCGGCTCATTGCCGGGCCATGGCGTACCAGATAAAGGACCATGTAATTTCGTGCGCCGGTCAGGCGACTTGCTCCTTCAATTGAGCCCTGCGAAATATAGCCTTGCGATTAAACTCTCTTTCGAAGAGTTCTGCCCGGCGCTGCAACCCAACTAAATTCAAAATCGTTCCGGCGCGGGGCTGTATTCGGAATATCACGTTGCGGCGCTCAATGGCAACCTGGATCGAACCGACGCCTTCGCGATGGCCATCGTCCAGCTTCTCGGCAACACGGAGGATGGCCGATAACATGCGTATGTCACGACGCTGGTCATTGTCGAACGAATGATACATCTTATGTTCCTGCTCGGGATCGGACTTGCCATTGTGATAGCGCACCAGGCAAGCGACAATGTCGCGCTGGAGGCCTTGCAGGCCGGGAATCTCACTGTAACGGACCAGGTATTCGCCATGGCGGTGATGCAATTTCCGGCTGATAAAATTCCCCGTATCGTGAAGGGTGGCCGCTACTTCCAACAACCCACGCATTTCAGGCCTCATGCGATGCAGCGGGCGCAATTGATCGAAAAGCGAGCCGGCCAGGCGGCATACTTCTCCCGCGTGACGATTGTCATAGGCAGTTCTGCGCGCGAACCATTCCGCACCAGCCAGCAAGATTCGCTGCTGCTTGCGCTCGGCTTCGGATAGCTGCACAGGACCAAAATGCTGGGCGACCAGCTCGCGCAGGACGCCTTCGCGGACTCCCACGCCGGGTACGATNNTCAGGTCGCGGATGCCAAGCCATTCGCAAATCGTGGAAATCACGATGGCGGCGATGCCCATTACTTCGGCTCGATCCCTCCTCACTCCAAACGCGCGCATTCTGCCGGGCACGTCATGTTCGAGAATGTCGCCCAGCCGCTCATGCAATGCCACCGCGTTCAGAACGGGTAGGCCGCGAAATCGCGCGCCCGCAGCGATACTGGCCAGCGCTTCGGCGTTTCCTCCGCAAGCCACGGCGGGACCGTCGCTAGTCTTACGGAGACGCGATGCCGAGGTTCGCAGCAACGCTCTCACACGCAGGCGAAGCTGAAGGTGTGTTGCCTTGCTGATCTTGCCGGCAACCTGGCAGGTATCCATGAGGCGCACTGTGCCTAGAGGGAGAGCCGCGCTGCGCACGGTCTGTCGAGCATCTAGAAAATTGATTTCGAGGCTGCCCCCGCCCAGATCGAAGATAAGGCGCGGAGAGATGGCTTCGCCAAGCACGCTACGAACGGCCAGACGCACCAGCCGAGCCTCTTCGGCACTACTGATTGTCTGCAAATCAATGCCTGACTTTTCGCGGATTCGTTCAATTAGCCGCCGGGAATTGCTAGCCTCACGGGTCGCAGCGGTACCCACCGCGCGCCAGGCGGTGACGCCATAGCGATCCATTTGATTGCGAAACAGGCGGAACGCGCGTACTGCGCGGATGATCGTGTCCTCGTCCATTCGGCCACGAGTGAAGACATGGTGGCCCAGGCGCACAGCGGCTCTCTCGGCGTGCAATTCCTCCACATCCTGTAGCGATGTGGCGCGGGCAATAACCAGACGGATAGCATTAGAACCCGCATCCATGGCCGCGAAGTAGACGGGCGGCGGCATGTTTTACCGCCAGAGGTGGGATAACGCGCGAGAGGGCTGGTATTTCGTATTGCGAATGCCCAGGTGCTCGGCAATGCGGGTTCGCAAATCGCGATTCACAGCCTGAATGGCCCGCTCGCCTTCGACCTCGATGAAATTGTGGCGCGCCGACAGGTGCTCATATTCCTTGCGAATCAGCGATTGATAGCGGACAAACGATTGGTATAGGTCATTGGAAAGCGACATATCCCGGCCTGCTTCCCAGTAACTGATGGAATGGGCCTTGCGAAATTCGCGGTCAAAGGCGACCTGAGGCCCCACATTGAGCCAGAAAACCAGGTCGGGCCGCAAGGCCAGTTCATAGATGCCGTGAAGATATTCGCGGCGAATCCCGCGCACTGCGGAGCGGGCTATCAAAGTGAAAATGTAGCGGTCCGCCAATACTATCAATCCGGAGCGCAGGGCCGGCAGAATCCTGCGCTCGAGCTGGTCGTAAAAATCGGTGCAATACATGAGCGCCAGCGTCAGGCGCGTGACCGTGTTTTCGGCGAGCAATGCGTCAATATCTTCGGCCACCAGATAAGAACGCCGCAACCCCATGGTTTGGACAGCGAAACCTTCCCATTCCAGCCACTCGGTCAGCAGGGCGATTTGGGTGGAGCGGCCAGATCCGTCGGCCCCTTCCAGGACGATTAGGCTGCCGCTTAGTTCTTCTTCCTTCACGCCAGGTGGTGGAGCGCCATAGAAGCGGGAAGCCTCACTGACGGCCGCCTTGGAGGTGCCTTTGCGGCGCTGGCCCGCCTTATCTCGAGGAGCTTTGGGGGGATGATTCGAGTTATGTGCTTTGGTTTTCATTCTTGCTTTCCCGGCGCGAAGCGCGACAATTCTATTCGCGCCGCCACAATTTCGCGCATCTGCTTTTGCAACTGATCCACGGCCAACGTGCCATCCATCAGCACGAAATGATCGGACTGAACCATTTGGTCGTAGTTGTTCAGAATCCGTTCCTGAAAGATACGGAAGCTTTCGGAGCGGTCAAGCGACAATCCCATATCCATTCCGGCTTCATAATATTTCAGCTTGGGGCGACCCGCCACAATACGATTTACCGCTACATCGAGAGGGGCGCGAAAATAAAAAGTAATGTCGGGGACTGGCGCGAAACTGTAGAGATTGCGCAGCCAGTGGGGAGCGCATCCGCGTGCCCCGTCGCGGGCAAAGGCGGTATAAATGTAGCGATCGGCCAGGACTAAATATCCTCCATTGAGCAAGGGCAAAATCTGGCGCTCACAACGGTCCGCGAAATCGGCGGCATGCAGCAGCGAGAACGTTGCGGGGGTCAGCAGGCGACCCTGTTTGCCGCGTTTTGTGGCCGACTTCACCAGAGGTGATGAATTCCATTCGGTGAAATGCAAGCGATAGCCACCGATTTCCAGCCAGCGTTTCAGAAGGTAGAGCTGGGNNGCTCTTGCCGGAGCCGTCCGTGCCCTCCACGACGATAAGAGCGCCCGGGTAATGGCGGCGCGGAGCACGCGCCGCCGGTGTGGTGGCGAAGGTCGTCAACGTCGTAGCGGCTGTTTTTTCTTCCATGGGCATGTAATGTCCGTTTCCTCCAACGATGTCAGATTATACGGAGGAAGGGCCGGCATCGGTTAAAATATTGTAAATAGGAGGTAACGAATGGATTTCGCGAGGCGCTATCGAGTACGCCCGGGAAGTTGTGTCGAACTCTCCGGAGCGAACGCGGACGATATGGCGGGGTACAGCAAGGACCACAAGACTGAACGCCAGCTCAAGCAAGTCCTCAGTCGGCTCGACGAAATCCAACGCCTGCTCTACGCTGAAAAAAAACATGCCCTTCTGATTGTTTTGCAGGGCCTCGATACCAGCGGCAAGGATGGGACCATTCGGCACGTCATGTCGGGCGTTAGCCCCGAGGGCTGCCAGGTGAGCGCTTTCAAAGCGCCCACCGAAGAGGAGCGCGCGCATGACTTCCTGTGGCGCGTACATAAGGCGGCGCCGCGCCTGGGTGATATTGGAATATTCAACCGTTCCCATTATGAGGACGTTCTGGTTGTGCGGGTCCACAACCTGGTACCGAAGGATGTGTGGTCGCGCCGTTATGATGAAATTAACCAGTTCGAGAAATTTCTCACCGAAAATGGGACCGTCATCCTGAAGTTCTATTTGCACATCAGCAAAAAGGAACAGAAAAAGCGCCTGGAATCCCGCATCCACGATGCCAGCAAGAATTGGAAGCTCTCGGCGGATGACTTCAAAGAGCGAACATACTGGAACCAGTATCAGGCCGCTTACGAAGACGCACTCGCCAAGTGCAGCACGGAACGCTGCCCGTGGTTCATTATTCCCGCAAATCACAAGTGGTTTCGCAATCTGGCTGTTTCGCAAATTGTGCTGAAAACTCTTGAATCATTGAACATGAAATATCCACTACCGGCCGGCAACATCGAGAAACTTCGATTGAAATGACCACTCCGCCATTTTGGATGTTGACCGCGGATACGCCTATCAGGGACACTATTCTTCTGCGTTGAGAGGTTTTTGCGGCTCTCGGAATGCTCCTCTCAATTACCCCGGGGAACGGCCTGCGCCGGGCCATAGCGGGTCGGACTCATATACCAGTACGGAGGCGGAAATTATGACAAATCATCCCATAGGCGAACTTCTTCCGCCGACTCGTCTGATGCTCACGCCGGGTCCTTCCTGCATGGACCCCCGGGTTTATCGCGCCATGGCCACGCCCATCGTCGGGCACTTAGACCCATGGTTTACGGAAATGATGGGGGACGTGCAGGTACAGCTCCGCAAAGTGTTCAAAACCGAAAATCGGATTACTTATCCCATTTCAGCATCCGGTTCGGGCGGCATTGAAGCCGCGGTGCTCAATGCGTTGGAAGAAAACGATACGTGCATTATTTGTGTTAACGGATGGTTTTCCGAGCGCATGGCCGTAATTGCCGAACGAGCGCCCGGTGTGACAGTGATTCGCGTAGAAGCGCCTTATGGGCGCACTGTGGATCCGGACGACATCCGCCGGGCAGCCAAAGGGAAAAAGATCAAGTTCGTTGGCCTGACCCACGGCGAGACCTCAAGCGGCGTAATGCAAGACTTGAATCTATACCGCGGCATAGCCGACGAACTGGATGCCCTTCTGGTTGTGGACGCAGTTGCCTCGCTGGCCGGGGTCGCGCTGGACGTCGACCGCCAGCGAATTGACATTTGCTTCAGCGGCACGCAGAAGGCGTTGAGTGCGCCCCCAGGCATGGCACCTATTACCGTGGGGTCGCGCGTGGAGGAAATCATACGCAGACGCAAGACCCCGGTATGCAGTTGGTATTTTGACATGGCGCCAGTGATGAACTACTGGGGCAAGGAGAGGACCTATCACCACACCCCTCCTATTTCGCTGATCTATGGTTTGCGCGAAGCGCTCCGGTGCGTGCTGGAAGAAGGATTGGAAAAGCGCATTGAGCGGCATCGCCAGAACCAGTTGGCCCTGGTGGCCGGATTGGAGGCTATGGGATTGGAGATGTTTGTTACCAATCCGGCCGATCGCCTGGTCACGGTCACCGCGGTACGAGTTCCCAAGAGTCTCCACGAGCAAACAATTCGCGAACAATTGCTCGACGAATTTGACATCGAAATCGCCAGTGGCTTCGGTCCCGTGAAAGGCCAGATTTGGCGTGTGGGCTTAATGGGATATTCCTCACAGAAGAATAACGTCCTGTTGTTTCTTGCGGCGTTTGAGAAAGTACTGCTGGATCATGACTTCCGGGTGCCCGCTGGTGCGGGAGTGGGCGCCGCGGTTCGAACCTACCTTCAATCTGTGGCATCAGACCAGCCCGTGGCTGTAGGGGCGAGTATCCGCTAGAACGCCGGATTTTTGCGAACAATAAAAAGGGAGAATGACCGTAACCCAGAACACCCTAATTCCGAACGCCGGCTCGATGAGCGAATTTATTGGCGCGTTCGATGTGCGTTCCAAGGTGACGGATTACGTTTACTGTTGCCGCTTTTCCAATCTGTGGAATGCAATCGCCACGCGCCACAGCGACACAGTAGACTGCAAATTCTTCGTGGACGGCCGGAAAACGATTGTGGGTCTCTCCCATCCCGGCATGATCGAATTTTCCAATCGCAACGGGCGCAACCCTTCCGATCGGGAACTGAGTTATATCGCGGCGGAATTTCTGCGGGAACGGCTGGAGCAGGAAGATGAACATTCCCTTTATGATGTAGACGCCACAGAGGTTGTTCGCCTAACGCAGAAACTCGGCCTCCACTAGGGGGCAAAATTAACTCATGCACTGATCAGGCATCGGACAATGTTTCACCGGCGTTTCCCGCCGCCGGGCGCTCTTCGGGACCCAAAATAGCCCCGCAATCCAGACACTCCACATACTTTTCATGTTCATCCTCAGCGATCAACCGAGTGTGCGCATGGACGCATTTTGTTGGTGAGGTCATAATCTATGCGTAGTACATATTGATTATAACAGCGGTAGGAGTAGCCGAACGGAGGGAAGGTTTGACAAGAATTTGGTTTGTTTTCATCCCTCTGGTCGTGTGAATTTCGCATGCCATCGCCAATAGTCCGAACCCGCCACACGTCGCGCCAGCGGTTGGAGGGCGCGCTTTTCTATGGCATCGTTCTCGTACTGGCGTGGCTCACCTATTTAATATTTCAACCGCTGCTGGGTCCGCTAGCATGGGCGGCGATCCTGGTCGTGCTGTTTCACCCATTGCAGATTCGGCTGGAGCGACGACTCGGCAGAACGGCTTCCGCAAGTATCACAACATTGGTGGTGGTGTTGATCCTGATTGTCCCGTCCATATTGCTGCTGGCATCGTTTGTCAGGGAAGGCCTGGGAGCCGCTTCCAATGTGGGGCAGACGCTTTCGAGCGGCGAATTTGGGTGGGTCAACCGAGGCTGGATGCGGCTCACCCAACGAATCCCGGGAATTAGCGGCGCCAACCTACCCGGGCTGATCCAGCAACAAGGCGAACGCCTTGCGGGAATGCTCGCGGCAGACTTGGGAGGTCTGCTCCGCGGTGCATTTGATTTCTTCTTCGGCCTGCTGGTAATGGTGGTGGCCCTGTTTTATATTTTCCGAGATTCCCGGCAGTTGATGACGGCCCTGCGCCAGGTCTTGCCCTTTTCGGAGTCTCAGAGCGAGCGGATGATTGCGGAAGCCGGGGAGTTAATCCATGCCAGCGTAACATTCAGCTTGTTGTCGGCTGTGGCTCACGGAATAGCCGGGGGAATCATCTTCGGTATCGCTGGAGTTCCCCAAGCCCTTTTCTGGGGCGTGGTCATGGGATTTTTCTCGCTGCTTCCGCTGGTTGGGTCGTCTATAATCTGGCTGCCCGCCGGGGCATTCCTTATGTTTCGCGGACACATTATCAAGGGCATCATCGTGATAGTAGTGTGCGTCACAGTGGTCAACCTTCTTGAAAACGTTCTGCGCCCTTGGTTGATAAGTGGTCGCGCCGAGCTCAGCGGCTTGGTGGTTTTTATTAGTATTTTGGGCGGACTCAAAGTTTTCGGATTGCTGGGGCTCATTCTGGGCCCTGTCGTCGTTGCCTCGACCACCAGCGTATTGGATATTTACCGCACCAGACGCCCCGCGTCACGAGCGTCGCCGCCCAGCCACGCCGTGCTACAGTAACTTCGCGAAAGCAAATGGACTACCTTGAAATAGGGTTACCTCGCGGATTGCCCCCGGAGAAGTTGCACTGGCGTTGTGACCCCGCGGATATTCCGTGGGAGACAACCGCTGACGCGGCGCTTTCCCCGGGCGAGATGGGCCAGGGGCGCGCCTTGCGAGCGCTGCGCCTTGGTGTGACTTTGCAGGCGCCCGGCTACAACCTCTTCGTTTGCGGCCTCTCGGGCAACAGCCGCGCAGCCATGATTGTCCGGCTGATTCGCGAGGCGGGGGTGCAAACCGCAGCTCAACCCGACCGGTGCTACGTCAACAACTTTAAGAATGTGGATCGTCCGCGCCTTCTTACCCTGCCGCGCGGACAGGCCGTCTCCTTCAAGAAGGAAATGGAGACCGGGATTGATTTTCTGCGGCGAAGAATTCCCCAGGTATTTGAAGGCGACCCTTTTCAACGGCAAAAGGCGCGAATTGTGGAGCGCTTCACCCAGCGCGAAAAAGAATTGATGGATGATTTCACCCGGCGCATCGGGCGCGAGCAGTTCGCCCTGGGACGAATGCAGGTGGGCGCGGTGGCGCTGCCGGAGATATTCCCGGTGCTGGAAGGGCAGATGGTGCCCATTGAGGAAGTGCCCAAGCTGGTGGAGGAAGGCAAGCTTCAAAACGAAGCGGCTGCTTCGCTGGAGCGGAAATACGATCAATTCCGCCAGGAATTTACAGTTGTTTATCGCAAGACGCTGGCTCTGTCGCGTGAGCTAGCCACTGAAATGAATTATCTGGAGCAGGAATCCGCATCCGTCCTGGTGGACGGTGTGATTCAGGAACTCAAGGAAAAATACGTGTCGCCGCAGGTGGCCGAATACCTGGAAGAGGTGCGGCACCATGTTCTCGACAATCTTGAGCCCTTTAAGGAGGCCGAAGGCGACGACGAACCTGCCGTTACCGGAGAAGGCCCGGGCACGCCGGGACGGCTGGAGAAATCGGATCGCGATCCTCTCCGCGTGTATGGTGTCAACGCGCTGCTGGCCCACACCGAGGATGAACAATTCCCTGTGATTTTTGAGACCAGCCCCACTCACGCGAATTTATTCGGTTCCATCCACCGCACGTACGATTCACGCGGTGGATGGAATTCCGACTTCATGGATCTGCGCGGTGGCTCCATGCTGCGCGCTGACGGCGGCTTCCTGGTGGTGTATGCGATGGACGCGCTCACTGAGCCAGCGGTCTGGCGGACGCTGAAGCGGGCGATGAACCACCGGCGTCTGGAGATGCAGCCCAGCGACATGGTCTTTCCGTTTAGTCCGGTGGCCATGAAACCCGAACCGATTGACGTAAACGTCAAAGTGGTCCTGATTGGCGATCGTTCGATTTACGAAATGCTGTACAACTACGAGGAGGATTTTCGCAAGATTTTCAAGGTGCGCGCGGAATTCGACGAGGAAGTGGGGATTAACGGCGAAATCATTTGCCAATATGGAGGGCGGCTTCGCAAGCTTTCCGAGGAAGAAAATCTCCGCCCCTTCGACCGCACAGCGGTAGCCGCCCTGTTGGAGCATGGCGTGCGCGAAGCCGGACGCCGCGGCAAGGTGACCGCGCGCTTCAACGTGATTGCTGATCTGGCAAGAGAGGGTTTTTATGTGGCCCGCGAAGCGGGCGAAAGCCCGGTGCGGGCTTCGCATATTCACCGCGCTATGGATGCTCGCATCGAACGCCACAACCTGGTCGAAACCAAAATCCGCGAAATGATCGAGCAGGAAGTCCTGCTTCTTGACACGACCGGCCGCCGAGTGGGACAGGTGAACGCCCTCAGCGTGTATGAAATTGGTGGATATGCTTTCGGGAAGCCTCTGCGGATTACGGCGTCCGCGGCAATGGGCAAGGCCGGAATCATCAATATCGAGCGGGAATCCAACCTCAGCGGCAGTTTCCACGATAAGGGAGTACAGATTATTGCCGGCTATCTGCGCCGCACTTTCGCGCAGGATAAGCCGTTGTCGCTTGCGGCCAGCCTATGTTTCGAGCAGTCCTATGGCGGCGTGGAAGGGGATAGCGCCAGCGCCGCGGAAGTTTTCGCTTTGCTCTCCGCCTTGGCAAATCTGCCCATTCGCCAGGAGATTGCGGTGACCGGCTCGATGAGCCAGGAAGGTGATATCCAGCCCATCGGCGGCGTAAACCAAAAAATCGAAGGATTTTTTGAGGCTTGCCGGATAAAGGGCGGACTAACCGGTGGACAGGGAGTTCTGATTCCGGCGGCCAACGTTGAAGACTTGATGCTGCGAGAAGAAGTTGTGGATGCGGTTGNNTGCTCGCGGCGAGTTTCACATCTTTCCCATCGCCACGGTTGAAGAAGGGATTGAAATCCTGACAGGCAGAGGGACGGGCCGCAGAAACGGTCAGGCTGCGGAAGAGGTTGGCAAATCAAATGGTTTGGGCGTCCATGGGATGCCTTTTACAGAAGGCGGCGTTTTTGCGCTGGTAGATGCTCGCCTTCGTCAGATGGCCGAAATTCTCCGTGAGTACGAATAAGCACGACCGCGGCACCGCGCTACGCATTCTGAACGACCGGATTATTTCCTGCCGCAAGTGCCCCCGTCTGGTGGAGTATCGCGAATCTGTGGCGCGGACAAAACGGCGCGCATTCATGCATTGCCAGTATTGGGGCCGCCCTGTACCCGGCTTCGGCGATTCCGATGCCCAACTCCTAATTGTAGGCCTGGCGCCCGCTGCTCACGGAGGCAATCGCACTGGTCGCGTCTTCACCGGAGACCGCTCCGGCGATTTCCTTTTTCGTCATTTATATGACGCCGGCTTTGCCAGCCAGCCGATATCCGCCGAGGTGGGCGATGGTCTTACCCTGCGCAATGCCTATGTCGCGGCGGCTGTACGTTGCGCTCCGCCGGCCAACCGCCCGCTTCCTTCGGAGATCGCAAACTGCCGGCCATATTTGGAATCGGAGATGGAATTATTGCCTCTGCAGGCGCTGCTGGCCCTCGGTNNCGGTGCGCTGGCCTTCAATACGTATTTGAACGTTCTCAAGGATAACGGCGCGATATCGAGCCGCGCGCAATTTCCATTTCGCCACGGTGCGGCCTACGACCTGCCAACGAGCGGCATTCCCGGCGGGGGCCTTCGCCTATTCGCTTCCTACCATCCAAGTCAGCAGAACACGTTCACAGGAACTCTCACCAATGCCATGTTCCATGGCCTTCTTGTCAAAATCGCTAAGTTCCTTGGGACTGTTGCCAAAGCGACGGCATCGTAACAGGGATGGACTTGCGCTTCCAGCCCTCGCGGTTTCGGAATCGAGCCACGGCGATTGACATCGCTTCGGGCGATGCCTATAGTGCGGCTTCGGCAAATCCCATGACCACATCAGTTTTCGGCGACCATCTACGACGCGAACGTGAATTGAGAGGTATCCCACTGGACGAAGTTTGCGCCGCCACCCGCATCAGCATGAAGTTTCTGGAAGCGTTGGAAAGCGGGAATTGGGACGAACTGCCTGGCGGTGTCTTCCGGCGTGGGTTTATTCGCTCGGTCTCGCGCTTTCTGGGGCTTGATGAAGAAAGCATGTTAGCCGAATACGCGCTGGAAACACATGATTTGGCGCAGCCCTCCGCTACTTCCCGGGTCACCGCCCCGGACCGGCGGGTTTGGCTGCTATCCCTCTGGGCCGCTGGCATATTATTGATCTTGGCCGCCGCGCTTATTGGTTATATTCACGTGAAGCATGACCGAGCCCGGCGCGCGGAACATGGCGGCTCCTCGTCGGGAGCGGCGCCCCGCGAGATCGGCTCTCACCGGTGAGATCCAGGAGAGGTCCTGGAACTGGGCAATGGGACTGGCCAGCCTCATTTCAGCCGAAATGAACCGATTTCCCCCCCCCCTCCGTTTAGGAAATGAAAAACGCAGGCCGATAGTACCGATTAATTCCGTATAGCACATTTATTAAGTAAACTCCATTGACATGATAGGGATTCATCTAGTATGGTGGTGTCCCTGCGCGCATCCCCGAAAAGGGTGCTCATGCGTTGTGGGAGCCTGTTGGCCGAGATGGTGGGAGTCAGCACGCAGGCGGAAACACCGAGTGGGATGCACAAATTCTTGAGGGGGTTCAGGAGGTTATGATGCGAGTTTTTATCTGCAGTCTGTTGGTGTGTGGACTAGCGGCGCCGTCCGTTCCGGCGTCAACTNNCGGCAACGGATGCAACTAAGGACACCAAGGCCACATCAACGGTGGCGGCTCCGGCGGCGACAAACCCTCCCGCAGTGCCGGC
This sequence comes from Acidobacteriota bacterium, assembly GCA_003133505.1. Classification (GTDB taxonomy): domain Bacteria; phylum Acidobacteriota; class Terriglobia; order Acidiferrales; family UBA7541; genus PALSA-278. The sequence goes on along the minus strand of PKXT01000045.1, from coordinate 5,603 downwards.
GGGGGCTACCACGCCCTCGGCCAATAACGGGACAGCTACCGGGGCAAACGCGGCAGTGGAGGGCGAGCTTCAGCAGTTGCGTGATTTGCTGGAAGCCCAACAGGCCGAGATTGCAGCTCTAAAAGAGCGGTTGAACGGCACCGCAACTCCGAATTCGGCGGTTGGGTCGCCGACTACGAGCGGCGCCCAATCGGGGAATGCAACGGTGCTGCCATCCGGCAATGGAACGGCTAATTTGACTGTGCCGACGCAGCAATCGGCGGAAGCACGGAGCGGTGAAGCCGAAGGAAAACTGTCATTCCGCATTGGCGGCGCCGACTTTGCGCCGGGCGGTTTCGTTGATTTCTCGAATTACTGGCGCTCAACCAACGTGGGAAGCGGGTTTGGAACGAGCTTCAACACTATTCCGTTCAACAACACTTCAGCCGGCGGCTTGACTGAAGATCACGTCACCGCGGTGAATTCGCGCCTCAGCTTGAAAGTTACTTCCCATGTGGCTGGCGGGGACGTTCTTGGCTACGTGGAGACGGACTTCAATGGCAATCAGCCGACCAACCTGCTGATCAACCGCAACGGGGCGACACTCCGCCTGCGTCTGTTCTTGGCTGACTACCGGCGGGGCAGCTGGGAAATCCTGGGCGGACAGGACTGGACGATGCTGACCCCCGATCGCGTGGGAATTGCAGCATTGCCCGCCGACCTTTTTACCACATTGGACATAGACGCCAACAATGGCGTGGGATTGGTGAGCGCGCGGCAGGCGCAGGTCCGGCTCGTGTACCATCCTACCGAGTATTGGGCGATGGGTGTGTCAGTTGAAAACCCCGATCAATATACCGGCACGGCGCTCACATTCCCGTCGGCCTTTAACCCGGCTACCGGAACCACTTATACCAACCAAGTAGATCAGGGAACAGGGACCAGTTCGCCAGCCTATTTCCCCGACATCATTGCAAAAATCACGCGGGACCAACTGGTGCGCGGAAATGACTGGCATTTTGAAGTGGCGGGGTTGCTAACCAGCGATAAACTTTATACCCCAGCCGCCGTAGCCGGCGTTGGCGCCACCCAGGCAAAGACCGGCGGAGGAATAGCGGCCAATATTGATCTGGCATTGACGCACAAGTTTCACGTGATTGCCAATTCCTTCTGGAGCGACGGCGGCGGACGGTATATCTACGCGCTGGGCCCCAACTTCGTAGTGGCCCAGGATCCGGCCAGCCTGAACTTCGTGCCGTCGTTAGTGCACGCGGGATCGGGCTTAGCCGGATTTGAGTATCAGGCTACCCGGAAGTTCCAGTGGTTCGCCTATTATGGCGGAGCTTACTTCGGCCGCGATTTCAGCATTGACCCAGCGACCGGGAAACCGGTTGGCTACGGCTACACTGGATCGGCGAACTCCGAGAACCGGGCCATCCAGGAGATCTCGACGGGGTTCACTCACTCGTTCTGGAAGAGCGAGAATTATGGTGCATTGCAACTAATCAACCAGATCTCGTGGGTTACTCGTGCCCCCTGGTACGTGGCCCCAGCCACGGCCACCACACCAGGAGCGCCGAAGAACGCGAATGCAGCGGTGGTGTATGTTGACCTCCGCTACGTAATCCCCTAGACCCAATAACCTTAACGCAGGTGCATTACCAGCGGGCGGCGCTTGAGATGGTGCAAGCGCCGCCCGTTTTTTAATTTTGGTGGCTTCCCAATTTCCCGCAGCCAGTCCTTTTTGCACCGGGATTGGTTTGAAGGTTGCCGCAATGTGACTTACCGTGCTCATATCCAACCGGTTGCCCACAGCGACAAGGATTCCGTACCGCATGAGTGTTTAGGCGTATCATTGCCATCCGGAGTCGCATCAGGAAAGTCATCCTGCGGGGATAAGGATTGAAACTTGCTGTTTCGGAAATGGAATGGATAAATAGCTCAATGCTCTTGTACCTGCTGGCATTTGTTGGCGGCATCCTGACGATTGTCAGCCCTTGCATCTTGCCTGTTTTGCCCTTCGTATTCTCCCGCGCGGACCAGCCTTTTCGGCGAAGCGGCTTGCCTCTCCTCGCGGGCATGGCGCTGACGTTTGCACTTGTCGCGGCGGTCGCTACCGTTGCCGGAGCATGGATAGTTCGTGCGAATCAGGTCGGCAGAATTCTGGCACTTGTAATCTTCGCGGTGTTGGGTTTTTCGCTGCTATTTCCCGCTCTTGCCGAATACTTATCCCGGCCGTTTGTGCGGCTGGGAGGACGTGCCCAGGGGCCGGACAAGAATGATTCAAGCATCCGAAAGTCGCTGCTGCTCGGAGTATCAACGGGCTTGCTCTGGGCCCCGTGCGCCGGGCCAATTCTTGGCTTGATCCTCACTGGCGCAGCGATTGAAGGAGCCAGCGCGCATACCGCTTTCCTGCTCATTGCCTTTGCAACTGGAGCGGGGTGTTCACTCGGCGTGGCCTTGCTTGCCGGAAAGAGAATGTTTGCGCTTATGAAACGATCCCTGGGTACGGAGGAGTGGATTCGTCGCGGATTAGGAGTAGCCGTGCTAATTGGAGTAGTTGCCATCGCTTCCGGATGGGACACAGGCGTTCTGCGGCGGCTTTCCTTGGCCAGTACATCAGGCATTGAGCAAAATTTGATTAATCGCTTCCGGCCTGTCGCAAACGTTCGAGCAACCGATTCAACGGCAGAGCCGGCAACGCAGATCCGATTGGGAAATGAAGGACTTTTGCCAAGTTTGGATGGTGCCGTTGCCTGGCTGAACTCCGCCCCACTGACACGTGAGGACTTGAAAGGCAAAGTTGTCGTTGTTGATTTCTGGACCTATTCGTGCATCAACTGCCTTCGGGCAATCCCCTATGTGGAAGCTTGGGCGGAAAAATATAAGCAGGACGGCCTTGTTGTCATCGGGGTGCATACGCCGGAGTTTGCTTTCGAAAAGGATCAAACCAACGTCGCGAACGCCGTACGCGACCTAGAGATTGCCTATCCCGTCGCGATTGATAGCAACTACGCGATCTGGAAGGCATTTGACAATGAATACTGGCCTGCGCATTATTTCATAGACGCGCACGGGGTGATTCGCTATCACCATTTCGGGGAAGGCGAATATGGCAAATCCGAGCAAGTGATTCAGCAACTGCTGAAAGAGAAGAATGCAAACCTGAAGGTGGCGGGAACGATCCGGGTAAGTGCCTTCGGAGCACAGGCTGCATCCGACGTCAATGATATGCGATCACTCGAAACGTATGTCGGGTATGCCCGCCAGGAAAACTACGCCTCTCCGGAAAAAATCAAAGAGGATGCCCCGGCAATCTATACGGTTCCCTCGCGTCTGGACGTGAATAACTGGGGTTTGGCCGGCAAATGGGAAGTAGGCGCTGAACGAGCCATGCTCCTGGCGGCGCTGGGCAAGATAGTTTTCCGGTTCCACGCGCGGGATTTACATCTCGTGCTGGGGCCTGGGAAAGATGGCCGGCCCATCCATTTTCGGGTGTTAATGGATGGCGCCGCACCGGGCGACGATCATGGAGCGGATTTGGACGGCCAGGGAAATGGTATGGTGCGGGGCTATCGTCTCTACCAGTTGATCCGCCAAAAGGGCAAGGTTGAAGATCGTACTTTCCAAATTGAGTTTTGGGATCCTAACGTACAGGCGTTTGCTTTTACTTTCGGCTAGTTGCGGCGTGCCAGGGACTGCGGAGCTAGTTCCGGCGGGTAAAACATCGCGGTCCAAGCCAAGGCCTATCAGTCGGATGCCATCTACCGCCGACGCAGGAGTGTGGGCTACTTCAAGTTTCCTTCCTGGTACTGTAGCTGGGCGATAGCGGCGCGGTAATTGTACTTTGCCGTGACCGCCTGAATTTGGGCCTGCGCGTCATTCAATTGTGCCTCACTTAACTCAACGATGGAGCTTAAACCGAGCTTGTACCGTTCCTGCGCAAGATTCAATGCTTTGTCGGCCTGGGCCACCAGCTGCGCCGTCAAATCCAAGTTCTGCCGCACGGTATTCGCGTTTAACCATGCGTGTCTCACATCGCGTACGAGGCTATCCTTCAATACCTGTAGCTGCTGATCTTGGCTCTGCGCCCGAAAATTGGCCTCGGCGCGCCGCGCTCCAAACAGATGGCCTTCAAAAATTGGGACCTCAAGATTGAATCCCGCTGCCGCGTATCGATCAAGCAATTGGTCCTGGCCATATGGTGTAAGCCCGGCAACCCCGAGGATTTCTAGGCGCGGAAAATAAAGATCCCGCTCCGCCGTAACGAACCGCTTGGCTGCCTCTACATTGTACTGTTGCTGGGCCAGCTCAGGACGGTTTGCCAGAGCTTTGGCGACGGCCTCGTCAACTGTCGGCAATCCCAAATTCGCGGCCGTCTCGTCCGCCAAGTCGAATGATTGGTGATCTGAGTAGCCCAGTGCCATGGCCAGATCCGCGTAGGAGGATTCCACGTCGTTTTGTGCGCTGGTTAGCAGAAGCTGTGCCTGAGACAAGTTTACTTGAGCAAAACTTAGATCGAGGCCGGACTTAAGACGGTTATTGGTGAGGGCGGTTACCTGGTTCACCACAACTTGTCTTTCATTCGTAGTCTGCTCGGCAACCTTGAGTACAGCTAGCGACCGCAGAACGCCGAAATAAGCGCTATCCACACCCAGCAAGACATCTTCACGCGTTACCTCGACCGCGGCCTGCGCAGCTTCGGCCTGCAAATGCGCGCTGGCCACCAGATTGTGAGTACGGCCGAAATCGGTAACCAATTGGTTCAACTCCAGGCCGTTCGCGTAACGGTCGTAGATGATCGGATTATTCAGCGCGCCAGCCGTGATTCGGCTGCCGGGGTCCGCCTCCACGCCAGTGAAGTTTCCCGTTACCATCGGGTAATAAGCAGCGCGGAGCTGAGTGGGCAGTTCACCAGCGGCCGCTGCTGTAAATCGAGCTTGCTTTAGCTGGGGATGATGTTGAATGGCGATTTCTTCGGCTTTATCCAGGGTTAAGTGTTGAACCGGCGGCGTGACACTTACCGGGGATTGTATGTTCTGCGCTGCAATCACCATAGGCAGGCACAAACTCACAAGAAGCGCGGTGAATGGTGTCAGAAGCGCCATTATGCTTTTTCCGGCTCGCCAAGCATGGCAGGGGTCTCCCGGCCATAAGCGAGAAGATAAGCCGCAGGCACCAGAAAGACAGTTANNGACGTCATCAGAATCGGCCGCAATCGAATTCGGCAGCTCGAAACAATTGCATCACGCACGGACTTCCCCTCCCGCTCCAGGTGGTGGGCAAATTCAACGATTAAAATGCTGTTGGAGACAACCATGCCTACCATCATAATCACACCCATCAGGGACTGAACATTGACCGTCGTTCCCGTAAGCAACAGACAAACAAGTACCCCCGTCAACGCGGGGGGTATAGCCAGAACAATCAGAAGGGGATCTAATGCTGAACGAAACTGAGCGACTAGAATGAGGTAGAGAAGCGCCATGGCCAGTGTGAGGCCGATCGCAAAACTTTTAAAAGTCTGCCGCATGACTTCAACCGTACCGCGAACGTTGACGTGAACATCGGATGGAATTTGAAGTTTCGAGATCAGCTTTTGAATGCCGCTCGCGAGCCGGCCC
>PKXT01000104.1 GCA_003133505.1 Acidobacteriota bacterium | reverse complement strand
TGATTTCCCATCCCGCATCCATGACTCACGCCTCCATCCCCGCCGACATTCGCCAGCGTATCGGTATCACCGACGGCCTCGTTCGCATTTCCGTCGGCATTGAAGACGTAGAAGACCTCATCGCCGACCTCACCTCCGCCCTCTCCCATATCTAACTCTCTGACTGGCTGACCCTCTCTCCCGCAACGTCCGGCCAAAGTTCTCATTCAGAGCGAAGCGAGGAATCTCTCTTACGGGTTTCAGACGACCTTTCAACACCTTCGTCATTTCGAGCGAGCGGCGTTGCGCCGCGATGAGAAATCTCTCTTGAGTCTTTTGCAGCGTCGCTCTTCACCGTCAGCATGTCCGACCGATTTTGCTCCCGCTCCCTGACTCACCCTTGGGCAGGTCATCCCGAGCCGTCGCGCGATTTGTGCGCGCTTGAGGCGAGGGACCTGCTTCTTGCAAAGTTGTTGTGTCCCACTACCGAGAAGCGTATGATGCGCAAGCCAGAGTTCAACAGCGGAATCCGGATCATTTGCTTCAGCGATTCCGCGCGCCATAGTTTGTGAAGATTGAAAGGAAACCCTGGAGAGTATTTCCACAGAGAACCGGAACCGTCACCAATCGGAGGAGCACCGTGATTGACACGCTGAGAAGCATTTTCGACCGTCGCGAGGGGAAACCACTCCCGCGCATCGCGTTGTTTTTAGGCGCCCTCCTGCTCTGCGGCGCCGGAGCAACCTATACCTCGGCAAAAATTGGACTGACGCATCTCAGCTCCGACCCTTTTACGAATTCCACCAGCCAGCACAAGACACAAGTTGAACCAGACACCTTTGCCTGGGGTTCCACCATTGTGACCGCCTTCCAAAGCGGACGGTTTTATGATGGTGGCAGCTCCGACGTAGGATTTGCCACCTCCACCGATGCCGGAATGACCTGGAAAAATGGATTCCTGCCCGGTATTACCACCATTCAACAGGCCGGCAATCCGTATCAGCGGGATACCGATCCATCCGTCGCCTATGACGCCGCTCATGGCGTCTGGCTCGTCGCTTCGCTTCCGCTGCAGGATGGCGGCCTTGGAGTAGATGTTCTGGTCAGTTCCTCGACCGACGGGATTAATTGGCAGAACCCGGTTCACGTCACCGGGCCGGTAGAATCCAGCGATAAGGAATGGATTGTCTGTGACGACTGGAGCGGCAGTCCTTATTACGGCCACTGCTATGTGGAATGGGACGCTCCTGATCAGGGCGATTTCGTATACATGAATACGTCTACGGATGGAGGGAACACCTGGGGCCCGTCCATGATTCCCGGCTCGGGTGTTTATGGGCTGGGAGGCCAACCGCTGGTGCAGCCCAATGGAAACGTCGTGGTTCCCATTTATGATTATGACTTCGGCGGCGTCGGGGCCTTCAATTCGTCGAATGGCGGCGCGAGCTGGAATGGCGATGTCTCCGTCGCCACGATTGACTGGCACCCCGAAAACGGCGGCATCCGCGATATTGACCTTCCGTCCGCCGAAGTGGATGGCACCGGAAACATTTACGTGGCGTGGGAAGATTGCCGTTTTCGCGCGGGGTGTCCCGCGAATGACATCGTTTATAGCACTTCATCCGACGGCGTCAATTGGTCCAACGTGAACCGCGTCCCCATTGATTCCGTCACCAGCGGCAGAGAGCACATGATTCCCGGAATCGGTATAGACCGGAATACATCGGGAAGCAGCGCGCTAATCGGAATCACGTTTTACGCTTATCCGCAGGCCAATTGCTCCACTTGCAAGCTCTATGCCGAATTCATTTCCTCCGCGGACGCGGGAACCTCCTGGTCCAAGCCGGTAGTGCTGTTTGGTCCCATGGAGCTTACCTGGCTGGCCAGCACGGATCAGGGATACATGGTTGGCGACTACGTATCCACTTCCTTTGTCGGCGGTAACACATTGATGAGCACAGCCTTCGGAGTTTTTGCCACGGCGACGGCCAACTCGGGATCTGCATTTCGCGAGGACATGGCGACGCCTACCGGGGGCTTCAAAGTGGGCCAAGCTCCTCAGGTCATCTATCGCACCGCGGCGGACGTTGCCGACCGCAACATGATACCGGAGCACCCCATGCGCCCAGTTCCACCTCCGGTCGTACCATAACGATTACAGTTCGCCCCCACAGCCTGCCATCGCGCGATTTGTGCGCGCTTGAGGCGAGTGACCTGCTTTTGACTTTCATGCAGCCGCCCTTTTCACTTGTCTCCCTGCTCTCTGTGCCTTCTCCGAGTCCTCTGTATTAGATCTTGTCCGAAGGTCGGGCCGCCCGAGCGATTTGCTCCGCTCTCTAACTCGCGCGCCCGCCCCGCCCACGGTGTGTCATCCCGAGCTATCGCGCGATTCGTGCGCGCTTAGGCGAGGGACCCGCTTTTGATTTTCATGCGACGCCGCTCCTTTGCCCTGTTTGCCCTGAGCAGTATGGCGAAGGGAGCGACGTGGCGAAATGTACCGTCAGCCGCCCACAGTATCGTCATCCCGGAAAACGCACAGCGTTAATCCGGGGCCCAGCTTTGCCTTTTGCTTGTGTAGCCGCGACATTATGTCGCCAGCCTTTCTCCAGCTGGCAGCCCCTCTAACCCGGGCTCGCCAGCCCTTGCGACTCCCAAACCACCGCTGTCTATCGCCTCCCATCAACGCGTGTCATCCTGAACGCAGTAAAGGACCTGCTTTGGGGATGGCACTTGTGTAGAGCCGGACCTCAGACCTGGCTGCGTTGTCATTTCGAGCGAGCGGCGTTGCGCCGTGGCGAGAAATCTCTCTCGCGGTTGATCCTGTTATGCTCTGTGAATTGCGCGCCGGGCAAGTTAATATTCGCCATTAAACCCGAGGGAGTGGAAGCTTGCTAATTTCAGGGGCAATTCTTTTTCTGTTGCCATATTTTCCGGGCAATACCGCTGCAAGGCCTTCTTCCGCAGTCTCGATAAAACCCAAATCGAGCACCGACCTGCGCCCCGCCATGGGG
>PKXT01000356.1 GCA_003133505.1 Acidobacteriota bacterium | reverse complement strand
AATGCCACCGACGGCCAGGTGGTGCTGACGTGGCAGGCGCCGGCGGGCAGCCAAAAGTTTGACGTGATGCGGTCCTCCACCGAGGGCGGGCCTTACACGACCATCGCGACAGTTACATCGCCCACCTACACGGATACGGGGCTGACCGACGACACCAGCTATTACTACGTGGTGGATGCCCAGTATCCGGGCGGCCATCGGAGCGCAAATTCGCATGAATCCGTGGGGACGCCGCTGGCGCCAGGCGATTTCAATAAAATCCAGCATATTATTTATATCATTAAGGAAAATCACAGTTTCGACAGCTTTTTCGGACTTTTCCCCGGCGCCAATGGGGCCACCCAGGGAACTATCTCTACTGGCCAAGTCGTGCAATTGCAGAGACTTCCCGATCCCCCACCCAACGACATCGGGCATGATTGGGCCTCTGGCGCATTGGCCAACGATGGCGGCCGAATGGATCGTTTTGACCTGATTAGCGGCGGAAATATAAATGGTAATCTCCTGGCCTATTCGGAGTTTCAACAACAGGACATTCCCAATTATTGGACGTATGCCTCCATGTTTGGCCTGGGTGATGCGATGTACTCGTCGATTTCCAGCGGCAGCTACCCGGGCCATCTTTACATGTATGCGGCCACCAGTGTGGGAGTAGTGGATAATCCAAAGTCTCCCAAAGGCGTCGCTGGATGGGGATGTGATGCCAGCGACACCACAACGACTCCCGTGATTACGGACACTAATCCGGAAGTAGTGGAAGCCGTATTTCCCTGCTACTCCCAGACCCCATTGGCAGCCGAACTCCAAAATGCCGGGGTTAGCTGGAAATCCTACGCGCCGACCCTCACCGAGGCGGGTTACCTTTATAGTTCCCTGCGCTCTTTCAGCCAGGTATTTGATTCACCTCAGTGGCAAACCAACGTCGTGGACCCGGCGAATTTCATAGCCGATGCCGGGTCACCCAGTTTGGCTTCTGTAATCTGGCTTAATCCTCCAGGCCCTGACGATGAACACCCACTGAACAGCGTCTGTGCGGGTGAAAACTGGACCGTGCAGCAAATTAACGCCATCATGGCGGGCCCCAATTGGAATTCCACGGCGATTTTCATCGCCTGGGATGACTTTGGCGGATTTTTTGATCATGTTCCACCGCCCACCACGGAGGACCTGTACGGCTACAGTATTCGCGTGCCTTTCATCATCGTCTCGCCGTATTCAAAGCAGACCGTTTACGGACAACAGGGCTATATCACACATACCCCCTATGAATTTTCGTCGGTTCTGCGCTTCATGGAGGAGCGGTTCAATGTGGCCCCCCTCACTGAGCGCGACGCCACAGCCAATGATATTCTGGATGCATTCGATTTCACGCAGCCGCCCCTGCCGCCGATAATGCTCCAGCAAAGGACTTGCCCATAACGAGCCGGACTAAACTGTAAGTCCTTGAATGGTGACAATTCAGCGTAAACCCGGCGGCTGCCGAGTTTCTATGGCAAACTTCCCATATGTCGGGGCCGCGGACATTGAATTGACTGGTTGGGACAAGTTTATCTTCCTCGAATGATGCATGTGATGAGCGGTACGTTAAGAGGCGCTTAGTTTCCTTCCACACAAGTTCGTCCGTTGGTGACGCTTCTCGGGCCCCATGGAGCCGCATAGCCGCTCGAGGGGCAGCTAGCCTTCTGCGCCCCCCAGCGGTCCGTTTTCTCCGCCGGCATACTTGCGAACGACCATGCACGTACGAGAATTCCATTGCTAACATTTCGCGTTTGTGGGAATATCCGTGAAGTCGAAGCAACTTGGGAAATCGCTCATAGAAGCTCACTCATCTACGGCAGCCCATTTTATTCGACGGCCTGCGATCAATTTTAATATTGGGACGGCCCAGGGGAGGCTATGATCATGCGCAAAGGTATACTCGTTCTCGTAGGAATGCTGGCGGGCACTTGCTTAACAGCGGCCTTCGCTGGCCCTGCCAGCCTGGCGGCGGCACAGGGTTTCGCATCCGCGCCTGCGGCCCAGCCATTTTCGCGGCAGAACACTTCCCCGCAAGAAGTGCAAAGCGCCGGTTCCGAGCAACAGAAATCGCCCACTGACCCACCAAAGCTAAGCCATTTGACGTTTATTTATATCCTTCCCATCAGGACGACATTATTAGTTGGATCGTCGCTGCAACTGCAAGCGTTCTACTACGACAGGAGCGGAACAATAACCGACATTACCACCCAGTCGACTTGGACCGTCGACCAGCCCCACTTTGTTTCGGTGACGAGCTCCGGGATTAACAGGGGATTGGCCACCGGGTTGGTTGCGGGACAAGCTATGATACAGGCAAAAAGGGGCGGAGTAACAGGATTCCTCAACATTACGGTGGTCTCTTCCCTGGATTTGCCGCCCCCCAACCTGACGGCCAATGCAAGTGATAGCCAGGTTTCACTTACCTGGACCGCGCTCACCGGCAGCACAGAGTTTAATGTAAAGCGATCCACCCAGGAGGGTGGTCCCTATTCAAGCATCGCCACCGTCTCAACGCCCTCCTACACCGACACCGGACTCACTGACGGCACCAGTTACTATTATGTCGTTTCCGGGCAATACCAGGACGGCGGTCACA
>PKXT01000364.1 GCA_003133505.1 Acidobacteriota bacterium | reverse complement strand
TTCGCATATGCCGACATCTTCACTTTGTCGAGCGCCTCCGAGACTCGAGATGTAATCTCTGCCTCGGGTCGCTTCGCTACGCGCAGCCCGTAAGCCACGTTCTCATAAATGGATTTCGGAAACGGATTGGGCCGCTGGAAAACCATTCCGACGCGCCGCCGCAAACGAACGACATCCATATCGAAAATATTCTGGCCATCCAGCAAAACTTCGCCCTCAATGCGCGTATGCCGGATGGTTTCCTGCATGCGGTTGAGCGTGCGCAGAAAAGTGGACTTGCCGCATCCCGACGGACCAATAAGCGCCGTGATGCGATTGGCCTGAACGTCCAGGCTCACATCAAAAAGCGACTGCTTCGGACCGTAAAAGAAATTCAGTTTGGATACTTTGAAGCGCAACTCCGCATTGGCCATGGCGCTGGCTTCACCGCTGGCGTTAGGATCCACCGGTTTGGCGTTGCTCGTAAAGGACGGAATTGGATTTGCAGTCATGGCGCCCACAGGCAATTACCTCGAGGCCGAGGCGCGGCGAGAGTACAGAATTAAACGCGCCAGGATATTTGTCAAAAGCACCATCGCCAATAGCACCAGTCCCGCGGCCCATGCCTGCCGATGCCAGTCCTCGTAGGGAGCGATCGCATATGTATAAATCATTACAGGCAGAGAGGCCGCTGGCTGGTTCCATCCGGGGCTCCAATAGCGGTTACTGAACGCGGTGAACAGAAGTGGCGCTGTTTCGCCAGCAACACGCGCTATGTTGAGCATGATGCCGGTCATAATGCCGCCCATCGCCGCCGGGATGATCACCTTGACGATGGTTTTCCATTTGCTTGCGCCTAGCGCAACGGAGGCTTCGCGAAGACTGCGCGGCACGGCCCGCAAAAACGATTCGGTGGTGCGGACGGCAATCGGAATCATCATGATGCCAAGCGCAAATCCCCCTGCAATCGTTGAAAAATGGTGCATCGGCAGGACGATAATCGTGTAAGCGAAGATGCCGATGACAATCGAAGGCACTCCATTCAGCAAATCGGCCGTATAGCGAATCACAAATGAAAACATCTTTCCGCCATACTCCGCCACATAAACTCCGCCGATGCAACCGATGGGAATACCGATCATGCTGGCCAGTAGCACCAGTTTGGCGCTGCCCACGATGGCATTCGCCATGCCCCCTCCGGTCTCGCCGACCGGTTTTGGCAGTTGGGTGAAAAAGTTCCAGCTAAGTGATTCCGCCCCATGGATCACCAGGTATCCGAGAATGATGAGAAGGGCGGACACCGCTACCGTAACGCAGACAGCGGTCAGGCCCAGCATCACCACATTCACGAATTTGCGCCATCTTAAACTGCTGTTCATTGACGTGCGCTCATTCCTGGGCCATTCCCTTGGTTTCCGTAGCGACAATCAGAATTCGGGCCATGCCGTTGAGAATAAACGTGAGCAAAAACAGAACCAGCCCCAGTTCTATTAACGACTGCAGATACAAATCGCCAGTCGCTTCGGTAAATTCGTTGGCGATTACCGCCGCAATGGAATAGCCAGGCGCCAATAGAGAGGCGCTAATCTTGGGATCGTTACCAATCACCATCGTAACGGCCATCGTCTCGCCCAGCGCCCNNCGCCAGGAAGACGGAACCCAAAATTCCCGTTCGCGCGAAAGGAACCACTGCTTTCCACGTAGCTTCCCAGCGCGTTGCGCCAAGGGAGAGAGCCGCTTCGCGCTGGTCAGCTGGCACCGACAGGAGCACTTCGCGTGATACGGAAATGATGAAGGGAATCACCATTACGGCCAGGACGATTCCAGCGGTCAGAAATCCGACTCCGTAACAGGGGCCCTGAAATAGAGGTAAGAATCCCAGTGATGCCTTCAATGCCGGCGCAACATAGTCGCGCACCAGGGGCACCACAATAAATATTCCGAGCAATCCATAAATCACGCTGGGAACCGCGGCTAGTAGTTCGATTAAAAACGTGAGGATATTCGAGACGCCTCGCGGCGCAAGCTCCGCCAGAAAGATGGCCGCGCCCAGCCCTAACGGAACAGCAATAATCAACGCCACTGCCGACGTTATAACCGTACCGTAGATGAAAGGCAGGGCGCCGAAATTGCCGAAGACCGGGTCCCATACTGACGTTACCAGAAAGTGCCAGCCAAACTGATGTCGCGGCAGCTTGCTGTTGATCCAAAGCTCATAGACCAGCAGGCTGGTGATTAGCAAAATTGAGGCAGCGAAAACCAGGGTTATGAAGTGGGCTATGGCGTCTCCATCCGCGAGCCGGCGGAAAAAAACAGTGGGACTCCGTTGGGGGCTCCGCTGTTGCGCGACTTGTGATATGGCGTCCATCCAATTACTGAATTAGCGCTATCGCCTTCATTTCCCGTGCCGCGACGGCCTTGGGCAACCGGGCGTAGGCCAAACCCTCATTGTAATTCTGTCCGTCGGTCAGCATCCACTTTAAGAATCCCTTAATGGCATCCCGCTTGGCGGGATCGGCAATCTTGGAGGGGATCAACAACCATGTGAAGCTGGAGATGGGATACGAGGTTGCGCCCGGAGCGTTAGTGATGGAAACGCGGAAATCCTCGGGCATGTTATTTGCCGCGCTGGCGGCCGCCGCAGTGACACTAGCCAAGTCGGCTTTGATGTATTTACCCGACGAGTTTTGAACCTTCCCGTAAGGAATGTGGTTTTGAATCGCATAAATCAATTCTACATAGCCCAACGCGTAGGGAGTCTGCTGGACAAGTCCTGAAACACCCTCGTTGCCTTTACCGCCTAACCCGACGGGCCAATTTACCGACGTAGCTTTGCCGACTTTGGTGGACCATTCCTGGCTGGCCTTGGAAAGAAAATCTACCCAGATGTAAGTGGTTCCNNTCCGCTGCCATCCGAGCGGTGAATCACGACGATATCTTTATTGGGCATATTCACTCCGGGATTGGCCTTGGCCATTTGCGGATCATTCCATTTGGTGACTTTGCCCAGGAAAATATCGGCTAGCGCATTCTGTGTGAAGTTAAGCTCGCCTGTCACACCTGGAATGTTGTAGGTGGGCACGTCCGCGCCAAGAACGGTAGGGAAATGCAGGATTTTAACCTTGGCTTGCCCGAGCATCTGATCAGTCATCGGGCCATCTGACGCTCCAAAATCCACAGTGCCGGCCAGCACCTGACGAATTCCGCCACCCGAACCGATCGATTGGTAGTTGATCTGGACGTTGGGAAACTTCTGATGATAGACGTCAAACCACTTCGAATAGATCGGGTAAGGAAATGTGGCTCCCGCGGCATTCAATAACACGGTGTCCGCGGGCAATGCATGGCGCGGAGCTGCCATCATTCCAACCGCGGACAGAAGTAAAATTGCCCCAACGGCAAATCTTGATATTGCTCTTATCACTAGAATCCTCCAGTTTGTGCCGCTATGGCGGTAATGCCCGTGCGCTTCACGCCTCCCCAAAATCCCGCAGGGTCTTGTAAGTCTTGTTCACCGTCGCTGAACCATTTTCGTGCCAATGCAAGCCTTAACGTGGATTCATTGGACGAGGGCAAACAAATGCAAAATGCGTGAATGGATATGCCGCCAAGAATGGGAAGAATCCCCTGTCCCAAGACTAGAAGCCTAGATGGCGTCAATGACGGTGCGGTCAGGAGAATATGAATATTGTGTTACAACTTCTTGGTCGTGTCCTGTGCTGTCTGGAGCGCCCTCCCGTGACGCACATCCAGCCCGCGGACCCAGAAGAAAATATCCTCGGCGATATTCGTGCAGTGATCGCCAATACGCTCCAGATGCCGGGTGGCTAGCAATACTTGCACCGAGGCAGCGATAGCCAATGGCCTTTCGGCCATTGAACCCGGGATCGTCTCAAATAAGCGGTCGCGGTAATCGTCAACCTCCGCATCGCTCTGCAGCACTTCCTGAGCCAGATCAACGTTTCGATAAATCAGCGTCCCGAGGCTCTTGGTTACCATGGCTCGCACAGCGGTAACCATCGGCTCCAGTTCCTGGGGCATCTCCACAACATGCATGGCGGAAAGTGAAAGCGCGCGCTGGCCCAGACTCACCGCCAGGTCGCCCATTCGCTCGAGATCGTTATTGACCTTTAGGGTGGCCACAATCTGGCGTATGTCCTCTTCCGCGAATGCCGCCTCAGCCAGGTCCTTGCGCCGCAAGAGTTTTACGGCATGCTCATCAATAATCATTTCCATTTCATTTAGGCGGGGTTCATTGAGGAAAATAGCGCGTGCCAGGCGTGGATCCAATGTCAGCATGGCATCCAGAGCGCGATTTACTGAAAGCTCGACGGCGCGGGCCATGGAGACGAGGTAATTTGTCAGAGCATCGTGGTATACATCGGTGGCGCCAATGGCGGAAGCAGGCATAATTTCCCCGGCAATATTTTACTTTTGAGCTTGTCTGAGAAGGCTGTCGGAAAGATGAACCAAGTATGAAAGTACGATTACAGCGCGAACTCGGATGGGACCCGCAGAGGAACGGTGAACCGAAAAGCCGAGCCGGCCCCAACTTCAC
>PKXT01000229.1 GCA_003133505.1 Acidobacteriota bacterium | reverse complement strand
AGATCCTTCGCTTCGCTCAGGATGACATGCTAAATGCGTCGAGATCGAAACACATTGGCGGCTCTGGTGGAGAGCGGTCGAGGTTAGGAGCGCTTTCGGAAAAAACGAAAGCCCATCCCCGAAAATCAAAGGACGGGCTCCCGGTGATGCGTTGGTTATGCGTTTGCGGAGCGCAGAGCGGGAATTATTCCTTTACAAGCTCGACGCGACGGTTAATGGCGCGGCCCGCGGCGATCGAATTATCCGCGATGGGATTGGAATCGCCAACACCTTTAGCGGTCAGCCGGCTGCTATCAATGCCGTGCTTGACCAGCCAATCCAAAACGGCCTGGGCGCGGCGCTCCGAGAGAGATTGGTTTGCGTCAGATTTACCGGCGTTATCGGTGTAGCCTTCAACGCGAATTTTCCAATCGGGATTGGACTTCAGCGCGCTCAAAGCGTCATTCAGAGCGGCACGCGAACTGGGAAGAATGTCGGCCTTGCCGGTGGCAAAGCGGACATTATTTAAAGTGGTGCGTCCGGATGTGCTGAGGGATTCGGCGGTAGCGTTGCGGCGGTGGCGGCCATTTCCGCCGCAAGGCGAGGTGACACCCGCAGTGTAGGAATCAAGTGTGCAAACCAGCGGGTAGGTTACACGCGGGGCGTGGAAATCGCCGGCGAGAATTTCGCGGTTGGTGGTCGGCTTGCCATAGAGTTTCTCGTTTTCTTTCCCGTCAGCATGGAGGGTAGCGCCTTCCAGGGAAAGACCAATAAAAAGTCCGCGGGAGCGAGACCACGAAAGAATTTCAGCCTTGGCGAGCACGTCCGTATCGGCGCTGGTTTCGCGTCCCACCGGACCAGCCGCGATGGCGGCATCGCCACCAAGGGTGAACTTGTCTTCGAGAAGACGGCTCATCCCTTTCTGATTCATCACCAGCATGATGACATCGGTCGAAGAGCCGCCGATTTGAAGGCCGAAGCTGCCGCCTTCGATTCCGACAGCGGCGGGAGCGCTCCAGCCGCGATCATTCTGGCGGCACGATGCGAATCCACGGCCATACTTGCCGCCCCACACAAACGCACCCTTCTTTAAACCGGGAATAATGATAATGCACTGGGCCTTGTCAAAGAGGTCGTGAGGGATGCCCTTGTCGGGAATATCCATAACTTCCTTAATAGACGCGGCAGCATTGCGCAGACGTTTATCGGGAGTAGTCTCACCTATGGCGTGGGTAGCCAAAAGGGTCAAACAAGCTAACGAGAATACGGACTTAATTTTCACAATTCCCTCCGGAAGGGTGCCTGTCGTCCCTAAAATGCGACCGCGGGCGCATGGTATATGGCGCGACTCAAAGAGTGTGAGGTTTGTATCAGGTTTAATCCATCGGGGATTACCCGTAAGGGACGTCAGGTATGGCTGGCCGTGCGATTTGAGCGACATCCCCGGCGTAAGGGAATCACAAAAATCTCTGGCGAGGCTGAAATGGAGCTATTGGACTTGGGATCGCAAGAATAAATGCGAGGATCGGGAGGACACACTGCAAGCGACGGGTTCGCAAAGGGACGGCATCATTCCCGGAAAGAAACCGCTGCTAGCGCCGAATGTTGCTCCATCCGCGGTAAAACAAGTCTCCTCCCAAGAATACCAGCCAAACAGCCAAAACATAACGGAGCGGTTTTGAGGGAACTCGCGTTGCGGCATAGGCGCCGAGTATGGCTCCAAAAGCACCGCCAATAACCAACCGAAGAATGGTGGCGGAATCGAACTGCCCAAGAGCCAAATGCATACCGCCGCCCACAATCGAAAGCACAAGTCCGAAAAACAAATCGGTACCGACAACTTCAGCGGTAGTCAGCGGGGTCAGGTTCAACAAAGCGGCGGTACCCAACGCGCCAGCGCCAGCGGAAGAAAAGCCCACTTCCAATCCGATAGGGGCGGCGATGAATGGGAGCCACTTAGAGCGATCGCGAGTGCGGCCATCGGTCTTGCGGCCTTCAGGAAAGAACGTGCGACTGGCGGCGAGGACAACGGTGACACCCAGAACAGCGAAGACGATGCCCTCATATCTGTGCACGACAGTCTTGGAAAGGAGCAGGGAGCCAATGATGACTCCCGGGAGACCGCCAAGCACCAGATAGCCGAAAATTTTCCAGCTAACCTGTTTGCGGTACCAATATACTGGCGCTGCAATAAGCTTAACGACGGAACTGAAAATGAGGGCGGTGCCAACGGCGATACCCAAAGGCATGTTTAAAAACAGGATCAGCGTTGGAGCGGTAACGGTGCCCGCACCGACGCCGGTCATGGCAATGGCCAAAGCGATGAAAAAACCTACGAGAAATTCCATTCGACCTCCGGTCGAGGTTGATATGCAAGTAACGTGAGGCTATAAATGCGCCAGCGCGCCAATGCCAAACAGGGGCACGCAATTCCAATGAATCGAATGACCGGGGCCAGCCGTAACGAACATTGAAAATCGGAAGGCACGCCGCTTTCATTGAAAAACCGGCGGCGTTTTGATGGCCGCGCGGTTTAGGCGAAAAGAGTGTAACACGGAAAAGGGACAATGCCTATGTAATTAGATGGGAATGTACCGGAACGAACCACACAGGATAAAGGACGTGACATCAAATGCTTCCGGGACCAAGGGAGAATGAGCGGGAGCGAAAGTGCGGGATAGTGGAAATAAGAGCGGGCAAGGAGGATGATAGCGGCGCGTGAAAGTAAACGCGAAGACATTGTTTTTCTTGGGACTGATTGTGTCGGCGAGCGGCGTATTCTCTCCGCCGGTGGCACTTGCGGCGGGGATTATTTATGGGCTGAGCTTCGCGCATCCGTATCTGGCTGAGAGCAGAAACCTCTCGAAATTTCTGCTGCAGGCGTCGGTGGTGGCGCTGGGATTCGGGATGAACCTGCAGCAGGTGCTGGAAGCGGGACGGCGGGGATTCGTTTACACGGCGATGAGCATCACGTTTGCGCTGGCCATGGGACTGGCCATAGGGCGGGCGTTGCGAGTGAAGGGAACGCCATCGTTCCTGATCGCGACGGGAACGGCGATTTGCGGGGGATCGGCGATTGCGGCGGTGGGACCGATTCTGCAGGCGGATGACGAAGAAATGGCCGTGGCGATGGGAACGGTGTTCATACTGAACTCGATAGCGCTAATCATTTTTCCGCCTATCGGATGGCGGCTCCATCTGACGCAACAGCAGTTTGGATTGTGGGCGGCGCTGGCCATTCACGATACCAGCTCGGTGGTGGGGGCCGCGGCGCGCTTTGGCGCGGTGGCGCTGGTGGTGGGCACTACGGTGAAGCTGGCTCGCGCGCTATGGATCGTGCCGCTGACACTGGGGACGGCGGCCCTAAGGAAAAGCCGATCGCGGGTAAAACTGCCGTGGTTCATATTGCTGTTTTGTTTGGCAGCGGTGGTGAATACCTACGTGCCCGCAATATCAGGGCTCACGCACACGTTGAGCAATCTGGGAAAACAGGGGCTGACGGCAACGCTATTTTTAATCGGAACCGGGATTTCAAGGGGAACAATCAAGGAAGTCGGGTGGAGGCCGCTTGCGCAGGGGNNGTACTGCTGTGGATTATAGTGGGGGTAGGAGCGCTTTTGCTGATTCGAGCAGGAGTTATCTCATGATCGGGGATGGAGTCGTTGCCCGGGCCACAACATTCCCGCAGAGACGGGGTTATGTAAGGCAGGGAAAGGCACGACAAATTTTTGGCGCGGCGAACAAGAAGGGGAGATAAACGGAAGCTTGGTTGAGTTTATGGCATCTAAAGAGAAGGAGCAAGGAATCGCGACAGGGCTATTTTGATTGTCCTGCGCGAAAAAGAATCGAGTCCGGGGAACTACAATGACAAACAAAAATCCAATTATGCAGATGATCCAGAAAGCAGGATTGATAGGCGCGGCAGCGGTATTGCTCTCCGTTTGCCCCGCGCAAGCACAGCGAGGCGGCGGTGGTGGCGGCCACATGGGTGGCGGGGGAATGAGCCACGGTGGCGGTGGTGGTTACGGCGGACATTATAGCGGCGGATATGGCGGCTACGGGGGTGGCTCGCGTGGTTATTCGTCAGGCGGGTACCGAGGGTATTCGACGGGCGGATCACGCGGATATTCGTCAGGTGGATACCATGGGTATTCAACAGGGGGATCACGCGGCTACTCGACAAACGGTTCGCACGGATATTCGGCGAGCGGGTCACGGGGCACCTCGAGTGCATCCGGTGGGACCCGGGCTCCAGCGGCAGGCCATCCGCCTACGGGACGGCCATCATTCTATGGTTCGAATAGAGCCTCCTCATCAAC
>PKXT01000038.1 GCA_003133505.1 Acidobacteriota bacterium | reverse complement strand
CAGCAGGCGCCGGAACACCACGCCGTACCGGCGCAGCAGCATCTGGCACGACGCGGCTATGGCCTTATTGCGATCCGGCGACTGGCTGCGATCACCGGCGCGTCCGCCACCGGCGCTCTCGCCCATAGGGACCGCTGGCGCCACGGAGGGATAAACCACCGACCATCGCCCGGTGCTGTGCCGGGGACGCGCGATTCGCTTATTGCCCTGCCCCGCCCGGCGGCGTGGATCAATCAGCGCGCGCAAGTTGTCGAAGCCGTCCGCGGTCAGCAGCCCCGCCGCCACCAGCTCCCAGAGCCCGGTTTCGACTTCGGCTTTGAGCTTGCCGGTGCCCCGCACAATATCGACAAAAAACGACGCGCCCCGCTGTTGCAGGAATTGGTAAACCGCCCGCGCGACAATGCTCAGCGCTGGCAGCGCATTCGCGTCGTTTACATCGGGCGCATGGTGCGGCAGCATCCAGTCGGCATCGTCGCGCACAAAGAAACTGATGGGCGCGACGCTAGTGGGAATTACCCTCCGCGCGCTGGTCTTCGCCGGTAATTCCAACAGTGATGACGAGGGGGCATCCAGTGGCGCTCCTAGAATCGCCTGCGGTGAGGTTTGAAAGGCCGCTTGCGCGCGCGATTTTAGCTCCAATTTCGGGGCCAATTTCGCCGGCGCTTCGGCAGCGGCCGCGCGTGTCGCCGGATGCGGCGAGAGCCGGGCCCAGCCGACCACTCCAGTCAGGCAGAGATGGTCGAGCGTATCCGGAGAATATGCGGCAATGCGGCGCTTCAGGATTTGCGATTCCCATGCGTTGGCCGGCGCTTCGAAGCCCTGCAACTGGCGAATCACTTCAAGCGTGCCGCGCTCGCCGGCGAGCTGCGTGCCCGGTGCGACGTGCTGCCAGCGCAACAGCCAGCGCATAAACACCGCGGGACTCACCGGGCTGATGCTCTTACGTAGTTGCCCCAGGGTGAGCCGGTGAATGCGCGCAAGCAGCCGACGGTCACACCATTCGATCACCGCGGGGGTCATTGGCTGTTCGCCCAATCGACCGTCGATGAAGTGGCCCGATCGATCGGTGAACTGGCCGCGCAGAACATTGCCGGTAGATTCGAGACGTAACATCGCCCCGTCCGCGTCCGCCTCGGAAAGCCCGAGGATGGCACTCACCTCTTTAGCGGTGGCTGGACCCAGGTGCGACATCCATCCGCCCACCATCGTGACGAGCGCAGCGTCGCGATCTGGCGCGCCTTCACGACCTTGGGCGGCATCGGCATTCGACGCGTGAGCTTCGAGCCGCGGCATCGAGTCGTCAACCTTGGCACCGGGAAAAATCTGGAGGAATGCGGCAGATTGTTCGGCGCATACCCAGTACGTCTTTCCGTTATAGAGAGCGCGCGTCACGCGATACTGCATGCGCAATTCGTCAAAGAATCCGCCCCAGGCGCGTGTCCCATGTTCCACCATGTGCGGTATGGGGTCATTCACGCGAGTGGCGGCAATAGAATCCGAAACCATCAGGGCCGATCCAGCCAGGTCCCCTGCCGGCATCTCCGGGAACGCGACCAGAGTGCAAAGCGCATCGTGTAATTCGTCGGCGTCGCGCACGTCGGGCCACGCGCCCGCGCGAACTTCGTCAATCGCCGCAGGATCGAGCCGCCCGAATTCCGATGCGATCTTTTCGGGCAGAATGCGCCGCATCTCCACCGCTCGCGCGCGGCGCTCTTCCAATGGCGCGTCATCAAGATAGGCATATGGGTTGGCGTTCAAAATCTCGTGACAGAACGGAGACGGCGTGGGCGTGTCCACCGCGAAGGTTTTCACGCGCCCCGATTCCATGTCGCGCAGGAGCTCTTTCAAGCCTTCGATGTCGAGCGCCTCGGTGAGCACGTCGCGCATGGTTTCCCGAATCAGCGGATGATCGGGAATTACAATATCGCCCTGAATGTTTTCCTGGCAGGCCAGCGCCTGCGGAAACGTGGCGGCGAGTAAATCTTCCGCGCGCATTCGCTGAATTTGCGGCGGCACTTTCTTGCCACCCATAAAGCGAAGTAACGCCAATGCGCGCCCTGCCACCCATCGCCAGCGCACGGTGAAAAGCGGCGAAGCCAACACGGCCTGTTCGAGCACTTCCTGAACGTTGTTGGGGTTGAGAAAATGAAAAACATCGCCCAGCGGAAAACTGTGATGCTCGCCAAGCGAAATATTCAGGCCGTTATCTGTAGCAGCGGCCTGTAGCTCAAAATTAAACGACCGGCAGAACCGCTTGCNNGCCTGCAGCTCGAAGTCGAACGACCGGCAGAACCGCTTGCGCAACGCCAATCCCCACGCTTTATTTATTCGCGCGCCCAATGGAGAGTGAATCACCAATTGCATGCCGCCACTTTCGTCGAAAAATCTTTCCGCGACGATCAACTTTTCCGATGGCACAACACTGAGTACACCGCGTCCAGCGAGAACGTAGTCAACAGATTGCTCCGCGCCCGCGGCATCAAGTCCGCATTCGCGCATCAGCCAGCTAATCGCGCGGCCCCGTCCCTGAACCCATTCCTCCGTGCCGGCGGGGGTGTTACCGACCAACTCGCTGATGTGTACGCGCAGAATAGATAACTGCAGGGAAAGCTCCGCCGTGCGACCGGGCGCTTCTCCGCGCCAGAAAGGAACGCTGGGCGCGGCGCCGTGTGCGTCTTCCACCAACACTCTGCCAGCCTGCACGCGACGAATTCGCCAGGAAGTATTTCCCAGCAGGATGATGTCGCCGGCCAGGCTTTCCACGGCGAAGTCTTCATCCACCGTGCCAACCACTGCGTCATCTGGCGCGGCGACCACGGAATACAACGCATTTTCCGGAATCGCACCGCCGCTGGTGATGGCTGCCAGGCGGCTGCCGCGTCGACCGCGCAAGCGATGATTCACGCGATCGTGAAATAGGTAAGCGCCATAGCGGCCACGCCGGGACGAAATTCCATCCGACAACATTCGCACGATGGCGTCGAACTCCTCGCGCGGCAGTTCGCGATAGGGATAAGCGCGGCGCACTAATGCGAACAAGTCGTCTTCGTGCCACTCTTCCGCCGCGCACGCCGCCACGATTTGCTGAGCCATCACATCTAGCGGCGCAGCGGGAATTTCCAGCGCGTCGAGATCGCCACTGCGGATTGACCTGACCAGTGCGGCGCATTCGAGCAACTCATCACGAGTGGTGGCGAAAATCCGCCCCTTGGGAATCGCTCCACGCCAGTGGCCCGCGCGGCCAATGCGTTGCAGCGTGACACCAATGGAGCGGGGCGAGCCAATCTGGCAGGCCAGATCCACGAAACCAATATCAATACCGAGTTCCAGCGACGCGGTCGCTACAAGCACCTTCACTTCGCCCGCTTTCAGTTTGCCTTCCGCCGCCAGCCGCAATTTGCGCGACAAACTGCCGTGGTGCGCGGCCACCGCGTCTTTTCCAAGGCGATCGGTCAGGTGATGCGACACGCGCTCGGAGAGCCGCCGCGTATTCACAAATACGATCGTGGAGCGATGCGCGCGAACTAGATCGGCGAGGCGGTTGTAGATGTCTTCCCACATTTGATTGGACGCAACCGCGCTCAACTCACCCGTGGGAACTTCGACAGCGAGGTCCATCACCCTGCCGTAACCCGTATTGACAATCACCGGAGCAGGGCGCTCGCTGCCAGCAAGAAAGCGGGCCACGCGATCAATCGGCTTCTGCGTGGCCGATAAGCCGATTCGCACAGGAGGCTTTTCGAGCAACGCTTCCAGCCGCTCGAGTGAAAGCGCGAGATGCGAGCCGCGCTTGTCGTCGGCGACGGCGTGAATTTCATCCACAATTACGGTTTCAATTTTGCGTAAATTAGCGCGGCTCTTTTCGGCGGTCAGCAAGATGTAAAGCGATTCCGGCGTGGTGACCAGGATGTGCGGAGGCCGCTTGAGCATTGCCCGGCGTTCGTGCATTAGGGTGTCACCCGTGCGAACACCAACGCGTATTTCCGGCATCAGCAGACCATGCTCGGCAGCCTTGCGCAGAATTTCGCCCAAGGGGGCTTCGAGGTTTTTCTGGATGTCGTTGCCCAGCGCTTTCAGCGGCGAAATGTAGAGGACCTCAGTCTCGTCGACAAGCGCGCCGGTGAGCGCCTTGCGCACCAGCCGGTCGATACAAGCGAGGAATGCAGCTAGCGTCTTGCCGGAGCCTGTTGGCGCGGAGATTAGCGTCGCACGGCGAGCAAGGATCTGGGGCCAGCCCAGTTCCTGCGGCTCGGTGGCGGATTCGAACCGCTCAAAGAACCACTCGCGCACCAGCGGATGCGCCCATTCCAGCGCGCCATTGGCCGGCGTTTCCGCGGGGGATAATGGGAGAGAATCGCCAATGCTGACAACTATACCGTCGCCAACACCACCCATGGGAAGGAGCTCGCTCATGCTGTTGCCCGCTACGGGAACCTCTTTTATTACTATAATTCCTGCCAGCGGCACGCGCAAAACCGCCGTCCAGGACCGTTGCGCGTAAAGGCCGTTTCAGCTAAAGTAGCTGACATTCCAGCCTTGAAGGCCTCCTCATGGAAAGAAAATCCATTAGCCTCATTCTGGCCGCTTTCGTAGCCGCCACGGCAATCCCCTTAGCCTCAGCGCTCCCAGCCAGTTATCAGATCACGACCTTTCACGTTCCAAGCGCCACCGCAACATAATGCCGCCGGGATTGACAATGCGGGTGATGTCGTCGGGAGTTATACCACTGGAAGTGGCAACAACCTGGTAACCACCGGCTTTGAGCGCCTCTAGCCAATGGAACCATCATGAACATCGTTGATCCTAATTCCACCAGCAATTTCGACCGGGCCAACGGAATCAACAACACCGGTACGATCTTTTAATGGTTTCATTAACGCCGGTGGCACGGTGACCGATATCAATTATCCCTGCGCGCTGGATACCTACCCGGGCGGAATCAACAATCACAGTGTAGCGACGGGCTACTTCCTCGATTCTTCCAGCAACATCCACGGATTCATTTATCAGAATAAGAAGTTCAGGCAATTTGACGTGCCGGGCGCAGGTCTAACGATCGCCTTCGGAATTAATGACAGCGGCCAACTCTGCGGCTACTACGTAAACTCCAAGGGCCAGACGGTTGGCTTCATCGCCACGCCCAAGTAGCTAACCTAGACGGAGATTCGGCGGCGTTTTGAAGTTACAGTAGATATTACGTCACGTCTTCGGAGGTCTACCATGACCGGAAAGAGCTTGTGTGCAGCTCCTGTAGCATTCGTAGCTGTGGCAATAATAACGCTTGCTCCAGGAACGATACCTGCATCAGTTCCGCCGACGAGTTACCACATCACTAGTTTTCACGTACCTGGCTCCGTTGGCACCAGCGGAGCTGCTATCGACAATGGCGGTGACGTCGTCGGGCAATACACAGTGCTTGTCCATGATTCTACGGTAGACTTCGCTTACGAACGCCTTGCAGATGGAAGGCTTCTCAAAATCAATGATCCCAATTCGTACCGTGGTACTGGCGATGCTGGGGGCATCAATAACACCGGAACGATCACCGGTAATTATTACATCGGCGCAGGTATTTACTCTGGATTTCTTTATAAAGGCGGCGTGTTCACGGACTATCAAGTGGCCGGCAACTCCACTGGAATTGCCGGAGTGAACGACAACGGCGATTTCGTCGGTAGTTACTTTTTGAACCCCAGCTACTACGGCTTCGTTAATTCCGGAGGACAGCTAACAGTTATCAATTGTCCTGACGCGCTTGAGCCAGAGCCCGCAGCTATCAATAATGCCGGCTTCATCACCGGCTCTTGCAAGAATAGAAGTGGAATTTGGCGAGGATTTGTAATGAATTCCAAGGGGGCAATTGTGGCGGAGTTGTCCTATCCCGGAGCATCCTGGACGATTCCGTCGGGTATTAACAATAGAAACGTGGTCGTCGGCTACGCTACGGCCGATCGGGACTATGGCTTCGTCTTCCAAAACAACAAATTCACGCGATTTAACATCGCAGGATCGAGATTAACCGCAGCCCTGGGAATTAATGACCTGGGTCAAATTACCGGCACCTACGAAGACCAACTGGGTCACTCAAATGCTTTCATCGCCACGCCCAACAATTGATTATTTCTAGAAATCGCGTTTTGCCTGAAGTTCCTGAACCACAATCAGTTTAATAGTCGCGGGTTGCTACTAAATCAATGAGGAGTTGGGAGTTCGAGAAGCGGGGCGGGATCTTTCTGGGAAGCCTTGCCGGCTTCGAGCCATGCTATCCGCGTGAGGAGAGAGCCGGCCACAGTGGAAAGGGCCGCGGCGCGGCGCAGATTCCTCCGCCATGATTTCTTCGAATGATGTTTCTTAGGGCTGCCGGCAAGGAGACGAAGAGTGAGCGGCAGCGGCCCGGAGAGCAATCCGCCAAGGCGCACCAAGCCTCCGCTGTGGCCGTGTTTCAAGGGGCGCAGCGATCTCTTGTCCTGCGATTCAATGCGCGCGCCAACAATGGTTTCGGCCGCCGCAGCGCCAATCCCCAGAGCGTTGAGGGCGCGATTCGATTCGTGGCCCTTCAACTCCAGAATGGAAACCGCCGCCCCCAACCCCGATGCCGCGAAGTGGGCCGGCAGCGTCGCAGCGTTTTCACTCCAGACGGGTACTGCAGTGGCACCGATCAAAACTCCCGTATACGTGGATAGCACCAATCCAGTAAGCGCGGCGACGGATTCTGAAGCATTGCCAATGATTCGAAACATCCGTCCAGCGCCAGCGCGGCGATAGCGGCTTTGTAACATTCCCGCAAGAGCGGAGGCTGCAGCGGCATTAGAGAACGCAACCAGCGTCCATGAACCAACCGACATGGGACTTTGGATTTTGAAAACTCGTAGCATATTCAAAAAGCGAGATGGCATTCCGAGGTCGGAAATCAGCAGGGCCGGAGAAATCGCGCCGCCAATAGCCGCCAGCCATCGCGCTTCGCGAACGAGATCTTTGTCCGCGCCCGTCAGGTTCCCAACAGAGGCAATTACCGCTGCGGCGCCCGCCGCGCCTCCTACAAAAAAATAGGCGGGGATTTCCATCGTCCATTGCGATTTCTTTAGGAGCGGAGTGCCGTAGTAGCCGGTTTCGGCGCTGGCGAGGGGAAAGGGCGGCCCGGCGATCGCACCAGAAGTAGCGTCCTCACTCGCGTTACGCGATCCGACGCGGCCATGCAGTTCCGCTTCGCAGCGGATTTCCCGAAGACGCGCCTCTTTGTCCGGCTTACCTCGCGCGCGTTGATGTTGCCCCTGTCCTGTCTTTCCAATTTTGTCGCCGGTATCGGCCATCAGTCGCGACCTTTTCCGAAAGCGAGAAAAGCCCCGGCGACCATGCACAGCGCTGCTAGTCCGGCGGAGGTCCACGCCTTGCGAAGATGGACGGTGGGGACATCCGGATTCGGCGGCAGGTTGTAGGATTTGGGATCGCCGCGAGTGATGAAAAATGCGTGGATACCGCCTACGCTGGAATCCACGGGATCGTAGATATGTACGTCGTCAAAGCCCTTGTCGCGGAGATTGGCAATGCGTTCGCGGGCCTCTTCGCGCAGCTCTTCAATTTCCCCGAACTTGATGGACTCCGTGGGGCAGGCAGTGGCGCAAGCAGGGCTCAGTCCATCGCGCTGACGGTCGTAGCAAAAAGTGCATTTGAAGGCGCGGCCGTCATCGGGATTCCGCTCGATCACGCCGAAGGGGCAATTGACCACGCAGTAACCGCAGCCGTTGCAAACATCCGGCTGAACGTACACCCCGCCAAATTCCGTGCGAACAATGGAGCCCGTAGGACACGCTTCCAGGCAACCAGCATTTTCACAATGCTTGCAGACGTCGGAAAGAAATGACCAGGAAAGAAGTTCAGGCGAATTNNAAGCCGTCGGACGGCACGTCGTTCCATTCCTTGCAGGCTACCTCGCAAGCTTTGCAACCGATGCAAAGAGTGGAATCAGTCAGGAATGCGGTTACGCTCATCGGCTCGAATCCGGAATTGCTGCTGTCAGTGAACCGCGATCGCCGAGCTTATCAGCTTTCGCACTATCGTGGCGCGCTCGAGGCCGGCGGCCAGGCGCTACATTGCAGAGCAATGCTTTCGCTTCCATGATGCGTACATTCGGCTCCTCGGAAATTGCGACGAGATCATTCACCACGTCGCCCTTCACCAGACCTTTGTAGCCCCAATGATAAGGCAGGCCGACCTGATGGACAGTCCGTCCATTAACTTGGAGGGGCTTCATGCGCGTGGTGACCTGCGCGCGCGCCTCAATCACTCCCCGCGGCGTACTCACGGTGACGTAAGCGCCATGAACAACGCCCAGTTCGGCGGCAAGTTCAGTGGAAAGTTCGCAAAAAAGCTCTGGCTGCAATTCGGCGAGATGCGAAAGATAGCGAGACATTCCACCAGCGGTGTGATGCTCCGTCAGCCGATAAGTGGTGAGAACATATGGGTAGGCGGGATCGGCAAGCTTGGCATAGCGATTTCCAGCCCGGTCTTTCTTATCGGCGGCGGGATTATTGAGATGCGAAGGATACATTGAATTTTTAACCGGAGTTTCAAGAGGCTCGTACTGAGTGGGTAGCGGACCATCTTTCAATCCGCTGGCCACCCAAATCCACCCGAAGCCGTCGGGATGCATGATGAAGGGTTTGTCTCCAGCGAGGGCCTCGTCGCCCTGCGCGTTCGCAGCCGGGCGATAATCCGGCGGCTTGGTTGCGGTGAAGTCGGGGACGTCGGTGCCCGTCCATTCCTTTTTTGTGGTGTCCCACCACACGAGCTTCTTGCGTTCGCTCCACGGGCTGCCATCGGGCCGGGCCGACGCGCGGTTATAAAGAATGCGGCGATCGGCCGGCCATGCAANNCCTGGCGCTTCAAGGCTTTATTTTCTCCAACTGCCGGGAAAACTCCCGAATAGATCCAGCAGCCGCAAGCCGTGGAACCGTCAGCTTTCAAGTCCCTAAATCCTGACACAAGCTTCTGATCGGAAACTGTGCGTCCATTAATTTCCTGAAGCACTTCCTCGACTCGCGGCTCTGAAATATCTCCTTCCAGAGTGTACGACCAGGTGAGTGCATTGAGACCAGCATTACGCGGGCGCAAATCGCCTTTGGCTTTTTCCTTCAGGCGCCGGCCCAGATGGTATATAAACCATGTCTCGCTACGGGCATCGCCCGGAGGTTCAACAGCCTTCCCGTGAAATTGCAGGAGCCTCTGCGTGTTCGTGAAGCAACCGTCCTTTTCGGCATATGCAGCCGCCGGGAAGAAAAATACTTCGGTTTCAATATTTTCCGTTTTAAGCTCGCCGGAAACAATTTCGGGCGAGTCGTACCAGAAAGACGCGGTTTCAATTTCCACCATGTCGCGTACAACCAGCCATTTGAGTTTGGCGAGCGCTTTGCGTTCGAGCCGCGAATTGGGCGCGCCGACACCGGGATTCTGGCCCATCACGAAAAGGCCATCCATTTTGCCATCGGCCATATCGAGCCAATATCCGAGGTGGGAGTGATCGCCGGTGACCCGCGGCAGCCAATCGAATCCGAAATCATTTTGCGGCGTGGCGGCACTTCCGTAATAAGACTTCAGGAGGCTGACAATGTATTTATCGAAGTTGGCCCACCAGCCGGTCTTGGATTGATGCTTCTCCAGATATTTCTTGAGAGACACGCCATCGGTCTCAAAAAATGGCATGGGCAAATAACCCGGGAGAATATCGTACAGCGTGGGAATGTCGGTAGAGCCCTGAATCGAGGCGTGGCCGCGGAGGGCCAAAATTCCTCCACCGGGCCGGCCCATGTTGCCAAGCAATAGCTGAAGGATTGCCGCCGAGCGGATGATCTGTACACCATCGGAATGTTGGGTCCAGCCGACCGCATAGCAAATCGCGGCGGTACGATCAGGTCCGGAAGAGGAACAAAATGTTTCGGCGAGTGTCGCGAAAACATCTGACGAAACACCGCACGATTCCTGGACCATTTCAGGGGTGTACCGCGAGAAATGCCGCTTGAGCACCTGATACACGCAACGCGGATTTTGGAGCGTCGGATCGGATTCGTAAATATTTTCCTGGCTCTTTTCGCCGCCTCGATCCTTGGCATGGCCGCCTTCAGCGCCGCTCTCATCAGATTCTTTCACGGGAGAGTTTTTGTAGGCCCAGGTCATGGGATCATATTGTTTTTTCGCTTCGTCCCAGCCGGAAAAGAGACCGCCCAAATCTTCAGTGTCGAGAAAATCGTCGCGAAGGATTACTCCGGCGTTGGTGTAGTGGACGACGTATTCACGAAAGTCTTTTTCTTTCTGCAGGACGTAATTGATGAGCGCGCCAAGCAGAACTATATCGCTGCCCGCTCGCAACGGAAGCCAAATGTCGGCCATAGCGGAAGTGCGGGTGAAGCGCGGGTCAACATGAATAATCTTCGCGCCGCGCTTGCGGGCCTCCATCACCCATTGAAAGCCCACAGGATGATTTTCGGCCATGGAGGAACCCATGATCAGGATCGCATCGGCATTGGATAGGTCTTGAAGCGAAGTGGTGGCGCCACCTCGTCCAAAGGAGGTACCCAGACCGGGCACCGTTGAGCTATGTCATATCCTGGCCTGATTGCTGATGCAGACCATCCCCAAACCAGCGGCGAAAAGCTTCTTAATCAAATAATTTTCTTCATTATCGAGTGTGGCGCCACCCAAATGAGCGATGGTTTTCGTTTGCATGAGGGGCTCGCCATCTTTCTCTTCGACAAAACTCCGCTCGCGTGATTCCCAAACGCGGTCCGCCACCATATCTATCGCCGTGTCGAGTTCCATATCTTCCCAAGTGGGCGAGCCCGGACGGCGATGGCGGACTTTCTGGGCGCGCTGGGGATGGGTCAAAAGTTCAAAGCTAGCCGCGCCTTTGGGGCAAAGGTGTCCGCGCGAAATTGGCGAAGCAGGATCGCCTTCAATGGAAATCAATTTGCCGTCGCGATGATAAATTAGCTGGCCGCAGCCTACGGCGCAATAGGGACATACCGATTGCGTGACGCCGGCGCCATGATTTTTCATGTGCAGCGAACGGGTGCGGTCACTCATGGCTTCCGGTCCAGTGCCGTCTCCGCCATGAAAAATTTGCCTAAGAAGCGGCCACCTGCTCATAAGACCGTTGCGCATAAAATTTACCTCCCCATTCGGCTAAACCTTACGCCAAGTTTGCGATTATATAAGCACCGGCATTATAAAATTACAATGGCTCGTGCGAAATTAGCAAAGGACTGTAGCGATCACGCTTACACGCGGTAGCGCGCGCACAGAATATGCTACAAGATATAAGGGATGGGCGATCGACGCGTGATTCGCATAGAGTGACTGTAATGGCCGTTACGAAAGCCCCGTGCGGCGGCGTCACCGCCGGTTAACATCGCGAAATGCCCTTACCCGCATGCCAGCGCAACTCCGCCAATAATGTTTAAAATTCCAGCGATTAGGGCCACCCTCATCCCGAGTGTATGGAAACAAACCTTAGCCGACGATTGCCTCGACCTGGCGGCGCAAATATCGTTCTTTTTTGTCCTGTCGCTATTTCCGATTTTTATCGTCTTCGCGGCGATCGTGGGCTGGCTCTTCGCCTCCGGCGAGCCTGCCGCGATGGCGCATCAGCCGATCGAATGACGCCGATGAGCTTCCCTGAGCTCCGCANNGCTGGCTGCCATCAACCACATTATGGCAGGCCCTAGCTCACTGGATCATCCGTTACCTGCCTCCGGAATCGCAGGAATATGTTTTTAGCGCGATTCAGGGGCTCCGCCAAGGGCACACGGGGTTTTTCTCGGTCGGTCTTCTGGCCACGCTATGGAGCGCCTCATCGGGCGTGGTTAGTGCCATGGAGTCACTAACGACGGCGCACGGCGGAAAGGAGACGCGCGGATTCTGGAAGAAAAGAATCACCGCGGTGGGCGTAATCGTTGCCGGTGTCGCATTTTGCCTGTTCAGTTTCGCAATGCTTAGTTTCGGTAAATGGGGGACTGCGGCCATTTCGGGCGAACTGAAACTATTAAGCCCCCTGCGGGTTCACTGGGCTGCGGCCCGCTGGACGGCAACCTTAATTCTGATGTGCCTGGCGATTGATCTGGTGAACTATTATCTGCCGGCCATGAAGCGGCCATGGCGATGGCTACCTCCCAGCACGATATTCGTCGCGCTGGCTTACGTGGGCGCCTCGACAATATTCAATTATTATGTGGGCCGCTTCGCCGGATTTCCCAAAGTGTATGGGGCGCTGGCCGGGTTTGTTGTGCTGATGCTATGGATTTATATGGCGAGTTTGATTCTCCTCATTGGCGCCGAAACGGAGAGGGTGTTGGAGGGAGCGCAAAACGAACCGCCGACATGAAAATGGCGCGATTCACCCCAATTAGCCTGCCTGATGAGTGCACCTAGAAAGGAAGCCGCCGGGATTATCTTTCTCGGCAGCCGGAACTGAAAACGCGGATACTGGTCTAAGATTAGATGCTGCAAAATGATGTTAAAACTGGGGGATAATCGAAAACCGTGACCGACCAATGCCGGAAGGCGATCTTTCTTCTTTATTGTGCAATGACAACAGCCCTCCTGTTGGGAATCCCTGTGATGGCTCAGCAGCCTTCCTCGACCGGTTCGACTACGCCGCAACAGCCCCCAGCCAGCTCACCAGTGCAGCCGTCTCAGCCTACGCCCACTAGCAGCAACTCTCCACAACCACAATCGCCCGTCGGACAGCAGCCCTCCGAAAAACAGAAGGAAGGGCAGGTGCAGGACGGCACGTCCAATGACCGTCTGTTTTTCGCCCTTCCGAACTTCCTAACCGTGGAAAGCGCTGCCCAGGTCAAGCCGCTCACGACCGGGCAGAAATTTAAGGTGGTGGCTCGCTCAACCTTCGACCCCGTTGAGTTTGCATACATCGGCGCTCTGGCAGGCATCAGCCAAGCCCAAAACAGCGAACCCGGCTTCGGACAGGGTTGGGAAGGTTACGGCAAGCGGTATGGCGCTAACCTTGCTGACACGGTCGACGAAAATTTTCTGGTGGGCGCTGTCTTCCCCTCGCTCTTGAAGCAGGACCCACGCTACTTCCAATTGGGCCATGGAGGATTCTGGCACCGCACAGGCTATGCCCTCAGCAGAGTCTTTGTTACCCGCACAGACTCAGGCAAGAGTCAGTTCAACTATTCGGAGGTTTTCGGAAGCGCGATTGCCGCGGGTATTTCCACCACCTACCATCCGGCCAGCGATCGGACATTCAGCGGTGTTTCGGGCGTTTGGGGAACCCAAGTAGGCTCCGATACCCTTACCTTTGTGGTCAAGGAATTCTGGCCAGACATTCGCCGCAAGCTCCGCAAACAACCCGCGACCTCGAATCAACCCTAATTCATCCGCGACTAGAGCGCGCTCAATTCAGTTGCGGGAATTANNCCTCGGCTCTTGAGACCGGTACAGCCAAGACGGACTGGCGCAAAATCTGCCCTGTGGCAATCCGGGACCAAACGGTTAATGTAGCCGTGCTGAAAGTACGGCTACAGCGTAGGAGGATGATTGGGATCTTTCAACGGGCGATCCGTGTCGTCCGGGCTGACCCGCGTCCTGAGCGGTCCGTCCTCCGGCAACGGCGCATTTTCAATGGCGTCGACGATTTCGGCTTCATAATCTTGGCCTTCTTCAGCCAGTTCGCGAACGCTCTCGGAGTCGGCGGAATCCTCGTCGGAAAGGCCTTGCGTATCGCCGGACTGACCCGCATCCTCGGGATCGGGCTCGTCATCTCTGCGAGTCCTGGCGCTGCCCATGCGGCGGACGGAACGGGTTTCATCTTCGAAATCTTGCTCTTCAGCGGTTCGCCCTTCGACGGGAGCGGGAGCGGCAAGGCCCTGCACCGTATCTTCATTGGACTCGACTACGTCGGGCAGTTCAGCGGTCGCATCCCTGCGGCCGGACTTGTCACGACCCTTCATGGGGCGAGGCCCTTCATTACCACCCGCCGCCCCGCCGATTATTTCATTTCTGCCCCGAGTTATCTTTTCTTCGCTCATGTCGGTCGCCTTTCAGCATTTTTGGATGCGGATTACTGGTTCGTTGGAGCGGAGGCATCGTCGTGATGGTGACCCGGAAGCAGCTTCCGGATGGCGCAATGATACTCGGCATAGGCATCTCTGGCGACGAAGCCGGCCAGGTTTTCGCCAAAACCCGCAAGGTTATCACTGGCGGTTCGCAATGCGTGCGGCTCGTATAAATTCTCCGATGCAGTGTTGATGGCGGAAGACGGTATTGCGGAGACATTGAAGACGCTGTGGGTGTGATCTGCGGAGTCGGTAACGAGTAAATGGTGAAGAATGTGGCTAATACGCGCGCCGTTCGAATATCCGGAACCGAGGGGCTGGTAGGCATCGTCCTGATGAAAAATGGCCGGCCCGGCGTAGCGTGAGAAAAATTTGCCGGTTACGTTTCCCGCCAAATTGTTACCGAAATGATAGCCCCAAGCGTCTGGATCGCTACCATAGCCCTTGTGGGAGGTCAGCCATTGCGAAAGTGAAGTGGCTACCGCTGGTCCCGCGATCGTTTGCCAGTTAAAGACGTAACTGGCGAAGCGATGGAAATGCTCGGAGTTGGTAACCGTG
The DNA here is from genome assembly GCA_003133505.1 of Acidobacteriota bacterium. Classification (GTDB taxonomy): domain Bacteria; phylum Acidobacteriota; class Terriglobia; order Acidiferrales; family UBA7541; genus PALSA-278. The sequence goes on along the minus strand of PKXT01000038.1, from coordinate 21,528 downwards.
CCATCCGGTTTGTAGTCGCGGGCCTCACAAGCAGAGGACGCACGGTGCAGACCGGTATTATCCGTTGAGGCGGCAGGAAGGGTCGAATTGGGGGGCGTTGTGCCGGCCTCGGTTTGCGCCTGTGTGGGAATCACCGCAAATGAAAACAGGGTAAATGCGATGGCGTAAATTGCATACCGCGAACAAATGCAAAAGCGTCTCATAGCACTCCCAAAAAAATTAATCTACGGCAGCGGTGCGGCCAGCCGTGCTGCAAACATGAGAGTATGCTCCGAGCGGTGGAAACAAGCTATAGGTATTTTTCCTAGTATCGCCCCCGCTGAACGTAAGGCGATCGTGGTAAAACCCCACCCTCCGGTGGCAGGTCAATAAATTGGGGCGGCAAGCCGCGTCAAAGATGGCATGAATTGAATGGCGCAACGCGGTGAGGGCCCTGACCATGAAAATTAGCGCAGGATTGCTAATGCACCGAATGCGCGATGACCAACTCGAAGTCCTGCTGGTCCACCCTGGTGGCCCCTTCTGGATAAAGAAAGATGTGGGTGCGTGGTTTATCCCCAAAGGGGAGATTGCTGCTGGAGAAGACCCACTTACGGCAGCGCAACGGGAGTTCATGGAAGAAACGGGATTGGCTCCGACGGGACCCTTTCTAAGTTTAGGGCGGGTACGCCACAAGAACGGCAAAATCGTCCATGCGTGGGCATTCGAAGCCGATTGCGATGCCACAACCCTGCGGAGCAACACGTTTACCATGGAATGGCCGCCGCGCTCGGGCCAACAGATGGAGTTCCCCGAAGTAGATCGGGCTGCTTTTTTCTCCATCACGGGCGCTCACGAGAAAATGTACCCCCCAGAATTCGAACTAGCCCTCAGACTCCAAGACATCCTTCGAAAGCAAGACGGGTGATTNNGGCAATTGGGAAGGACTTTGAGGCCGGCTCTAACTGACTACAGCTTTCAATTGATATCTCAAGAGTTTTCCTTGCGATCCTCTCAAGCAATGGGTGGTATCTGGTACTATTAAGGCCGTTGGGCATTGTTCGGCAATAGCAATTGGCCGGATATGAGAGTAGGATTATTCACAGACACGGAGACGGTGCGATAATACTCGCCGGCTGGGGCAGGACGAGCTGGCTACATGGCACCTAGCGCCGAATAAAAAAACAAAAGGGGCATGAATGCCAACTACAGAAATCAATCAAGTTTTAACTCACCTACGGGAACAGCGCACTCTCCTTACCACGGCCATCACGGCCTTGGAGGGACTAACTGGCAACGCAGCATCATCCGCCGCTGCGCCAGCGGGACCTATCCAGGCTAAGACAAGTACCAGCCACCGGCGCGGCCCACAAAGCATGTCTGCCGATGCGCGGGCTAGGATTGCGGCGTCCCAGAAAGCGCGGTGGGCGAAACTTCGGGGTGCCAGCGCCCCGGCAAAACCGGCGGCGAAACAGACCGCTAAACAGAGCCCTGGTCACCGAACTCATTCCGAAGCTACCAAGCAGAAGATCGCCGCAGCGGCCAAAGCCCGATGGGCGGGGCTAAAGGGTAATAAATAGACCTTGATCGGCGAATACGGACGGCCCCTAGGCTGCAAGGCTGGGGGCCGTCGGTATTTTTGACGGGTGAGACTACGCTGGCGAAAGTGCCTTCACATCAGAAATCGGCAATTCCATATTCGCGAGTGCGATTAAGTTACCCCTTATGGGCATCCGGTCAAGAGGCAAGAAAGTAGGTATCGTAGGCTCGCGTTACGGCGTCGCAATTGAGTTGTGGCGCACGATCCTCGTAGCGGGCGAACGAGCAGATACTTTGGGCTAAGTCACGGGGATAGCAGGCCCGCAAAGGTTGACCTCCATTCCCAAGCAACTTGATCAAATGTTCGACAGTATCCGCGTCATAGACCAAGCCAAACTGTCCGCAAACCCCGCGAAAGATTCGATGAAAGTCGGAGGGTTGTACATAATCCACTTTGACCTTGGTCTGGATACGGCGAAGAAACGCCTCATCGGCTAGCTGCGAGGGATCGAGATTGGTGGCGAATACCACAAAAATATCAAAGGGTATTTCAAATTTCTGTCCGCCCAGTAAGGTCAGAAAATCGATCCCCCGGTCCAGAGGTACGATCCATCGGTTTATGAGATCTTCCGGACGCATGCGCTGGCGCCCAAAATCGTCCACAATAAGCACGCCGTTATTAGCCTTCATTTGCAGGGGAGCGGAGTAGAAACCGGTAATTGAATTCAACTGCAGATCGAGCATTTCGGAGGTCATTTCCCCCCCTACAACTACGCGTGGCCGGCGGGACAAGACCCAGCGGCGGTCATCATCGGGAGACGCCAACACATCGCACCGCTGATGAATGTGGGAATCGAATAGGCTGATGATCTGATTATCGACTTCAACAGCGTATGGAATCAGGACTTGATCCTGGTAAACGCTGGGTAGCGCCTGGGCAATGGCTGTCTTTCCCGTTCCAGCCGGCCCATAGAGCATGATGGCGCGGCCGGAAACCACTGCGGCACCAAGCTGGGCGAGGAGCCGCTTGCCCAGCACAAGACCGGCGAACGCGCTCTCAACCTGCCTGGCATGAACATCCAAATCCTTGACACTTTGCGCGCGAACCTGCCGGTCGTAACTCTCTAGGGATACGGGTACCGGACCCGCATATTGGTTTCGCGACAGCAATTCCGCTGCACGTGTTTTACCCTGGGTGGTGGCGGCGATACGACGGATGCCGCCGACAACCCCCTTAACTTCACAAAATTGCGCTTTGCGAAGGCGCTCAAAAATTTCCTCCACGATAGCCAGGGCAATACACATCCGGCCAGCCAGATCGAGAAGAGTAAGTTCGCCTTCCAGATATAAAAGCTTCACGGCCAGGTCTTCGCATAAGCCGCGGTGAACACCAAGCTGTCCCAGCGTCTGGGGCCCAGGAAGACCTGCCGAAGTTGGCGGAGAAAATGAACCGCCAGTGGTTGTCATGGTTATGGTAGCAGCGGGCATATCACTTGATGCCGGTGGCGCCAGCGCGCGACGCCAAGAATGGCGTTCGGTCGGGCTGGCCGTCTGCCGACCACGCACCCGAATGAAACGCGTTGACAATCCAACTACGCAAATGCAAATTGCGTGGACTACTCATAGCGGCTGTGAATTCCCTGCCGCGTGCTGATTCAAATTGGACGCGGAGCCCAAGGCGCCCGGACGGCCATACGTTTCGCCGGCGAATTGGGGCCAGGGCACCGCGAACCTAATCTCGTTAAATCTGGCGAATAGCCAGTTGGCCAGCAGAAAGCACAATGGCGCGAGAATCAGTCCCGCCACGCAATCGGTGAGATAGTGGTACCGCAAGTACACGGTGGAAACCCACAAACTAACAATCAGCGGCGATAAAAGCCAGCCCAAGCGCCTGGAATTCCAGGCGGCGTACAGCCAAACAAGGAAAGAAATCGCCACGTGCATGCTGGGAAAGGCGTCGCGCTGGATGCGGGCGAAGTCCATGAAGGCGGCTTGCTGGCCGATAAGCGCGCTGTGCTGAATCAGCGGAACTGTATATTGAGACTGCAGGCTAAACATCGGCCCGACAGCCGGAACGAAAAGATATCCTAAAAAGCCGAACAGGCACACCATTACCAGACCGCACATCATATTGCGGAATCGATCATGGGGCCGGCGCGCGTAGAGAATACCAGCTACAAGGGGAATGTAGAGAAGATGCATACCATAGCTGAATTTCATCCACGAAGTCAGTGCGGGAGAAATAAAACGTTGCAGGGCCACGCTGGCTTGGAAACCAAACAATTTCTGGTCCAGCCCTATCAGAAATGCATCTCGATCATGGTGCACCAGCAAATGCGTGGCATCGCCATACAGCGAATAGTACATTACCAGAATGATTAAGAAGGGCGACCAGTCCCGAATAATTTGCCAATAAGGATGGGCAAACTCCCTCCACTGGCCTGCATCACCAACGCGATATTTCTGGCGAGAGCAAGCTTGCTGAAACACTTCCTTTAGGAACAGGCCGATGACCCCCACCAGAACCATTTGGGTCGCTGGACCGACGGAGTGCGCCCCCTGCCAGCCCAATAAGCACAGTACGCCGAGGTAGAAAAGAAAAAAGGTCAGAGCGATAGCGTCTTCCAAGCGGAACACAAACAATCGCCGGCCATGTGGCAATAGAGTCATGAAACTCAAGACACTAGCGATCTAAAATCACCCCGAAGGCATCCTTGGCCTTGGTGGCAACGGAACGGCTCTTGAGCGGGGCCAGAGGGCGGCTACTCTCCTGGATGTGGGTTGAGGGCCGCGTCCGTTGGAGATGCGCACCGTCCCCTGGCTCCGCTCAAGTTACTTTGGTGCCTTGGAATCTTCCGCCGGCTATCGCAAGGATGGTCTGCTGCGCGATAAACGGAGGATATCCAAATGGCGGTTCACTCTTGACAATTCATCAATGAACAGCCGGAAGCGATGGGCTGTTCCGTGGCGTTGGTGGTATCGCTGGAATCCAGCTCTGGTCGCCGCCGCCGGTTCACGAGAGGAGGAAAATTCGCGCCGCCCAGAGGGGACACCTCCAATTCGTCGCCCACCTGGGTCCCCGTGCGAAAAATTGTGTGGGGCGGCAATTCCAGTACGCTGGTCGTTTTAAGACTGACCTTGGAAATGCGGAAAGGGCGCACATATTCCTCAATGTGAACCACCCGTCTCACGCGATCGAGAAAGATCAGATCCAGGGAGAACAGCATACCTATGGTATGAACGCCGTGTGAGGGCACAATCCAGAGTCCCCGTCCGGCCCGCGCCCATCGCCGGGTCTTGCCCAGCAGGCCGATAAGCCTGCTGAAGTAGCCATCGGCAACCCTGGCCTCGGTGGCCAGAAAAGTCTCGCGGGTCAAGTTATACACGTATACGTTCTTCGAATTATTGGTGGTCACCGCATACCCCGCCTTGCGCTAAGAGTTTAAGAATTGCGCTAGGGCTGTTCCCTATTTACTCTTCCGCGGCCTTTTTATTTCTCCGCCAGATGATCACCCCCAAAACCAACATAGCGCCGATGCCGGCGATGATTCGAATCGTAGTTGCATCCATGTTCTTTCTCCTCGTCTCAGAATTACCGCTCCAGAGAGAAGAGCGGCTTCCTGCACTTACAAACCCAAGGCCCGGTCATTTCTGTATTACTCCAAAAAACTCCTTGGAGATCAGGATCACCGCGGGCCCTAGAATCACCACGAACAATGCCGGAAAAATAAAGAAAACCAAGGGAGGAACCATCTTGACTGTGGTCTTGGCAGCGGCTTCTTCGGCGCGCTGGCGACGCTTCCCTCGCAAATCGTCCGAATGAACACGTAGAGACTGAGCAATACTCGTGCCAAACTTGTCGGTTTGGATGAGCATCGCCACCAAACTCTTTATATCGTCCACACCTGTCCTTGTGCCTAGTTCGCGCAAGGCTTCCGTCCTGGTTTTGCCCAGGCGCATTTCGGCGCTAACCAGGTCCAATTCCTCGCACAGTTCGGGATGGGCAATCCGCAACTCCTGGGCTACCCGCAGCAGCGCCTGATCCAGTGCCAGTCCGGCTTCCACGCAAATCACCATCAGGTCCAGCGCATCGGCCAAACCTGAGCGAATCTTGCGCTGGCGGCGTTTGATTCTCCAGGTGAGCCAGAAATCGGGAAGAAAGAAGCCCGCGCAACCCGCTAGTAACGGAACGAAAACGGGGTTGTACGCATAGAGACCGGTAAAGTAGATCAGGGCCAGAAATGCCGGCGGGAGAATGATCTTCGCGCCGCGCATGGCCATCACGGCCTCGGGCTGGCGATATCCCGCGCGAATCATCATCCGCTGAACTTTCGGCACGTCCTTGGAAGGCAGCAGTTTCCCCATGTCGGAAAGTAGCCGTTCCAGTTTTTGTTTCTGCTTTTTTCCAAAGTCGAACTTGTCTTCGTGAGCGGCGGGCAACCAAAGCTTGCTCAAGCGTTCGGTAATGACCAATGAGCCCGGCGTGAACGCATAGGTCAGCGCGAGCATAACGAGCGTAGCAGCCATGAACGTCACACTAACTATTTGCCAGTTCATTCGGTTCCTTCACTTGTCTCAAACTTCAATTCGCACAATCTTCCAAAGAATTAGCGAGCCAACTACCTGCAGGACGGCGGCGACACCCAGCATATAAACGCCTTTGGGATCGGTAAATAACGGACTGATATAGCTTGGATTCACAGCGTGCAGCATTAGGATCATCGCCGGCGGAAGAGCAATCAGGATGCCAGCGGTCAGCCGGCCCTGCGCCGTGCGAGTACGCACATCACCAAGAATCTTGAAGCGCTCGCGGATGACGTGCGAAAGATTATCGAGGATTTCGGCCAGGTTTCCACCGGTCTCTTTTTGGACCAGGAGCGCGGTAACAAAAAACCGCACGTCAAGCAGCGGAATGCGCTCACAAAGATTGAGCAGTGCCTCGCGCAACGGCAGGCCGAAATTCTGCTCGTCAAATGCGATGCGGAATTCGCCAGCAAGGGGCTGGGGCAGTTCCGTGGTAATCATTTCCAGACCGGTGGTGAAAGCATGGCCCGCACGCACGGAACGGCCCAGAAGATCAATGGCCTCCGGGAATGACTTCTCGAAAGATCGCAGGCGGCGCGAGCGCATGAAAGCAACGACGGCAACCGGAATAAAGGCTGCCAGCACCGCGGCCAGCGGCGCAAGCACTGGATAGTTGTAGAAATGCTGAACGGCGAGATCCGCACCCAAAGCCAGCACCCCGCTAATCAACAGCAGCTTGCCTGGCCGGATAGTAATTCCTGCCTGGGCAACAAACTGACGGAGTCGAGTGGCCCAGTCCCATCTTAGGAGCATCCGATTAAGAGCGGGAACGTCGCTCAACAACTCATCGCGGATGAGCCGCAAATCCACTGAACCGGCGCCGCGTTTTTCGGCCTTCACAACCGACTCCAGGCGCGTGAGAGCGGCCTGTTGCTTAGCGGTAGTCTTGAGGGCGATGAGCCCCACAAGAATGATAACCACCGCTAGGTAGATCAGAATCGCGATAAAAATAGCCATAGTCAGCCCTCTATATCGTGGTGCGCTGAAACATTTCCATCGGAAATCGAATTCCCGCCGCCGACAGCCGTTCCGAAAATTTGGGACGGATGCCCGTGGCAGTGAACGCGCCGAGTACCGCCCCGTCAGGCCCCACTCCCTGCTTTTGAAAGGCAAAAATCTCCTGCATGGTGACAGTGTCACCCTCCATGCCGGTAATTTCGGATACACTTACCACCTTCCGGGTTCCATCGCTGAGGCGGGAAGCCTGCACCACAAGGTGGATAGCTGAGGCAATCTGCCGGCGGGTAGCGCTCTCCGGGATTCCCAGGTTGCCCATGGCCACCATGGTCTCCAGCCGCCCCAGGGCATCGCGAGGCGTATTAGCATGAACAGTGGTCAGTGAACCGTCATGCCCGGTATTCATGGCCTGAAGCATGTCCAATGCCTCATCGCCGCGTACTTCGCCGACGATAATGCGATCAGGACGCATACGCAGACAGTTGATCACTAGTTGCCGCTGGCGAATGGCGCCTTGGCCTTCGATATTGGGAGGGCGCGTTTCCAGCCGGACTACGTGCTCCTGATGAAGCTGCAGTTCAGCCGCGTCCTCGACGGTCACGATACGCTCGCGGTTCGGAATGAACGATGAAAGGACGTTCAACAGGGTGGTCTTTCCCGAACCGGTGCCGCCGGAGACCAGGATGTTCAACCGCGCTTTCACACAGCCGCGTAGCAGCTCCACCATTTGCGGCGTAATACTCTTATTGCGAATAAGATCGTCCGCGCCAAGCGGGTCGCGCCCAAACCGGCGAATCGAGACGCACGGCCCGTCGACCGCTAAAGGCGGAATAATGGCATTCACGCGCGAACCATCCGGCAACCGCGCATCCACCATCGGCGAAGATTCGTCCACGCGCCTCCCAACCGCGGAGACGATACGGTCAATGATGGCCATTAAGTGGGCATCGTCGCGAAACTGTATGGCGGTGTGCTCCAGGAGGCCGGCCCGCTCCACATAGACATTCTTAAAGGTATTTACAAGGATGTCGGAAACGGTCGGATCTTTAAGCAACGGTTCGAGCGGCCCTAGTCCAAAGACCTCATCAAGAACTTCCTGGGACAGGCGCTCTCTTTCAGCCAATGTCATAGGCGTGGATTCCGCGACCACCAAACTCTCAATGATGCGGCTCACTTCAAACCGCACCGCTTCCCTATCCATTTGGGTCAAGCGGTCAAGGTTGAGCGTTTGAATCAGCTTGCGATGAATGGTGCCTTTCAGCGCGCCGAAATCAAGGCGAATAGGTGCGGCTACGGACATTAGTCCCTCACTTCTTCCCAAATAAGTTCATGATGTTGTTACCACGCTTCGGGGCGGCATTCGGCGCCACTTCGGAAGAAGCCTCGCCAACCATCTGCACGGCCAACTGCTTGTACTTCGAGGTAAGCGGGTCGTTATGATTCCTGGATAACGGCGCGCCCAAATTAGTGGCTTCATTCACCTGGGCGAAATCATTGGGCAATCTGGCAAAGATGGAGCGTTTGGCGCTTTTTTCGAATTTTTGCAAGGCTTCTTCATCCCGGCGCTGCCAGCGATTCATAACCACGTGCAGACGCTGACGGTCGAGTCCCAGAGCGCCCAGGTCAGTCAAGTGGCGTTCGAGAGACCACAACGCGGGCACATCCGGCTCGGCGACCACCAGAATGGCTCGTGCCATATCCAGCACAGCTTTCCATTGGGCGGAGTAGGCCACGCCGAAGTCAATGACCACATAATCGAAAAGGCTCTGGGCTACGTTCACCAGGCGAACGGCGGCTGACGGGGTGATTCNNCCAAGCCGCTCTTGTGGCGGGTAAGCAATCCGCTCAGCAGGTGGCTATCCAGTCGTTCTAGGTTGTCGAGCGCATCGCGTATGTAGAATTGAGGATGCAAGTCCAACAGCAAACACGCGTGACCCAGCGGAAAGCCAAAATCAATGAGACCCACGCGCTTAGTGCTTATGCGGGAGAGTTGCACGGCCAGATTGAGGGCCACCGTGCTGGCGCCGACGCCACCTTTCGATCCCATAACTACGAATAGTCTCTCGCGCAGGGCCGCGTCATGCTCTCCCGATTCCAATAAAAACCGGCGCAAGGTCTCCTGAAGCTTGGCAATGTCAATCGGACGTGGAATAAATTCCTGCACTCCGTTGCGCATGGCCTGTAACAATAAGTCCGAGTCAAGCTCGGCCTTGGAGGAACAGGCAACTATCCGAATCACCGGCTTCACCCTGCGCAATTGCGCTGCGAACGCGAAGTAAGGATCGGGATCCACAGCCAAATCCAGCAACACGACATCGGGGACCGGCTCGTCGGGTCCGAGTTGCCAGGTGCCACGGCTTACTGCCACCCACTCGATCACGGATTTGACCATGCCGGTTTGCACCAGGGAAGCATTTAGAGCCCCGCTGCTCTTGGCGTCAGTACTGGCGATACCGACAGTCAGCATGTCGCCGCCCTCACTCTTCCGTAATAGCCTACCGGGACTACTGACCCGGCCTCGAATTGGTCTCTGGCGCTCATGTTATTTCTGGCTGGGGGCTGTCGGCGCCGTGGCATGCTTGGGCGCGGAAGCGAGCGGCAGAAGAGGCACTGGAAACTGAGGCAAGGGTGGTACTTGGTTAGGCGCCAAAGCCTTGATGATGTGCGGTGTCACCAGGNNACAGCAGCTCATTTTTGCTCTTGTTAAGGCTTCGGCTCTGAAAGATCTTGCCCAGCAGGGGGATACTCGACAGACCGGGAATTTTTGACAGTTGATTAGTGATCTGATCGTTAATCAGTCCCGCAATCGCGAAACTCTGCCCATCTTGCAGGTCCATTTCGGACTGCACCCGGCTGACAGAGAGCGCCGGAATTACAAACCCCTGCAGCGTAAGAGCGTTGGTGTAGTCAAGAGAACTAACTTCGGGAAGAACCTTCAGATGAATCAGTCCGCCGGGTGTCAGAGTAGGGGTGAAGTCAAGTTTTATTCCGAATTCCTTAAACAGAATCGTAACTACTGGAATGCCGGTACCGGAAGATTCCAGAATCGGATAGGGAAATTGTCCACCCGACAGGAAACTGGCTTCTTTGCCGCTTTCAGTGATTACGTTTGGTTCCGCAAGGATTTGCAAGAGGTTGTTCTCTTCCAACGCTTGAATGGTAGCTCCCAGATTGATATCCGGACGGTACAGAAAGATATTCAGCAGGTTGCTCAAAGTAAAACCGCCGGTGCCTGTCGTGGTCGTTGTGGAAGTGCCAGTGCTGGTAGTGGTTGCCCCAGTAGTCCCAAGGGGAGCCCCAATCTGTGGGCCACCAAACTGTTGCGTGGAGATAGCACCGACGGTCTTTGCTCCCGGCAGACTGAGAAGATTAAAACCCAGTTGCGACACGACCGAACGGTCCACTTCCGCGAACTTTACCTGCAGGAGAATTTCCGCGGACTCAGGTCCAGGAATTTCGAGCATGCTGACGGTCTTTGGCCACGTAGCTTTGGCGATTTCGAGCATCTTGTCGGCTACCGCCTGCGAAGGGACGTCACCGGAGAGAACCACCGAGTCCTTTTGGGACTCGACTTGTATGGTCTCATCCGGAAAGGCCGCATGAATCTGATTGGCGAGCGCCTGAACATCGAGATCCACCGTCACTTCATAGGACTGGCTTGCTCCCGACGCGTCCCAGACAACCAGCGATACGCTGCCCGGAGCTTTGCCGTCGATAAGAACCTGATTCGAGCTCGCCACCATAACATCTAAAATGTTGGGATCCGCGGTTGAAATGCGAATCACCCGTGCCGCGGTGTATATTAGGCGCGAATGGCCGACCAGTAAATGCAGAGCCTGTGGCGTAGCGCCGCCGACTTCGGCCGGAGCGGCCACGGGCTGGATGGTAGCGCGGGGCGATCCCGCCCGCCCCGCGTTTTGCCGGCCACCCACCCCCTGCACCCAGAGTGGAAGTGCCGCCAGCATGCAGATCGCAACCGCAGTACGGGTGGTTCTTAGACTGCGAATTATGATCTGAGTATTCATAAGTCTGGTCGCCATGTACTGAGCCTTTTACTGAACGCGTTACTGAACAGGGAGAGTCTGACTCTCCCTTTTATCGCCTCGAATGATTTCAACCGCATATACGGAAGCGTGCCCCGAGCCCGTACCTTTGGCCTTTACCGCGACGGGCGGCGGAACATCGCCGCCGAATAAGATCGAACGGTAAACGGGAGCGGGCTTCACCTCTTTCGAGTCAATGGTATTGCGCAATGAAAGTTGAATTTTCCCGTTAGTGCTGGCCATAGTGAGCTTGTTGGCCTGTTCCGGATCTACCAGCAGAGTTACCACGGCTACTGTTTGCGGCTTGCCGTCCTTATCCTGCTGAATTTGCTGGCCGGCGGCCAACACACGCACATCTTCAAGAATATTTCGCGTAATACTGTTCCCGCCCCCGCCATTTCCAGTTCCCAAGTCACCAGTCACCAGGACGTCAACCATGGTCCCCGGCATGGTAAAGCCAGCGACAGAAACTACGTCGTCCACACGCACCGAGACGGCCCGCATTCCTTCCGGGATGGCGGCGGGCAACCCGGCGCCAGAGGCCAACGCGGCGAGTTTTTCACTAAGAATGGGCTCGTTTTCTACCACCTGAGTAATCAACGCGCGACCCACGCAATCTTGCAAGCGGTTGAATGAACCAGCGGGAGTATTCCCCGCGGGCCATGGGATTAGCCGTAATTGGCGGGCTTCGAGGCGTGCGCCGAGGGGCAGCGTGACGGCCGCCACGACCACTTGATCCACTTTGATAGGCTTGATTGCCGCGGCCTGCTTAAGCTGGCGATAGACGTAATTACTAGCCAGCAAGCCGACCAGAATAGCCAGGGCAATGCCCACTAACATCCGAGTACGATTCATCTTTACACCCGGTAATTAGAAAACTCGGTAGGCCTGTTCAGCACAGAATAGGATTGTCGTCGCCACCGCCGCCGCTACTCCGAAAGGCAGGCTCAGAAGACCTGGATTATCCAGGTTGATTTTGCTGGAGCGCATTCCAAACGTCACCAGGGTCAGAAACACCACCCACATGTTGGCAAGTGTTTGCTTCACCCTGCCACTGCGAAGAACCTGTACAACAGCCATTACACCGGCGACGAAGATAGTTCCCAGCAGCGCCAGAATGATGTTGTAAGGCCCCAGCCATGCTCCCAGTGCGCCCATCAGCTTCCAGTCTCCCGCACCCAACCCCCGCAATAGCACGAACGGCAGCAACAAACCCAAGCCGAGCCCGGCCCCCACCAGCGCGGCTTTCATTCCCGCCTCGCCCCAGACCGCCGAATTAAGCGCGATGCCCGCGACAAACGCGGGAACCGTTAGCCAGTTGGGGATACGGCGCGAACGCCAGTCCAACCAGCCGGCCCAGCCGGCAATTCCTAGAGCGAAAATCCAAATCACGTTGTACACTTCGTTCCCACCTCAACTGTCACTACTCTGCTTTCCATTTACGCTTGCTTTCTGCTCAAACAGGAAGCAGTCCTCGATACAAAGTCTCCTGCAGCGGCCCTTGGGAATAATCTCTGGCTGCCGGATCCGGCACCCACCGCCCGGCAGCCAGAGAAAATCGAATCAGGCTTTGGTAGCCTGAAACATCTTCGCGATTACGTTCCCGCTGTCAGGCTGGCGCTAGCCGTCGAAAACACACCGTTGATGGAAGTGGCCAGGCCCTTCATCGCGGCAACCGCTGCGAGAGCGATCAGGACGAGCAGTAGTGCGTACTCTGTCAAATCCTGCCCTTCTTCTTCCTTCCACAAACGCATCCAAATGCCCTTTTCATTGCTCATGTCATTCCTCCTTACTTGAAAGTGTGGGGGATTGTCTCTGGCTGTCCTCCCGCGAATTCCGCGGTTAGCCGCCAGAGGGAACCAACCCCCCCTTGCATGCCTCGGGGTTGTTCCCTTTTTAGGTTCCGGCTGTCAAGCTGGCAGCCGCCGTCGAGAACACGCCGTTGATGGCGGTGGCGACGCTCTTCATGGACGTGATCGCGGCCAGGGCGATCAGAACCAGCAACAGAGCGTATTCGGTCAAGTCCTGCCCTTCCTCTTCCTTCCACAAGCGAAAAATAAGTGATTTCACGGTTACTTCTCCTTAGTTTTAATTGCGTCGCGGCAATCAAACCCTCAACCCAACGGACAAGATATATGCACCCGTAGTGCCATTCTCGGAAGCCTCCTAAACTGCGGTATCCCCCAGTAAAACTAACTATATTTCTACCCCGGGCTTGGAGATCTCACGGAAATCCCTCGGGCATGGCCGGCAAACGTCATTAAACGTGAACGTATGGGGAATTATTGGTCACCGTTTGGAANNTGGTTACTTGACGGTGCAGTGAACTAGCCAAGCCCCCGCGGGCGCGAGAAACAGCTGTGAGGTCCACCGTCCGCCTGGCTTGCCGCACAACTCCGTTGCGCTCAAATCAATTGCTCTCTGGTTTGTGCATCGGCGGGATTTCAGCTCGGCGTTCTTTGTTTCAGGCCGGTTGCCGTGCCGGTCAGCGTTTAGCCGGAAACAGGACCGGCGCGATGGTTAGACAACGGGGAGACTGCGGCTCGGTCACGCAGGAGGAATCGTATATTTGGACCGTATCTCTGTTGCTGTGAAACACCAGTGGCAGGATGCTTTCTATCTCCGCCAGCCGGTTGGTAATGACGGCCGTATGGCCTTCCATGGTGAAATCACTATCGGTGAACATCCAGAACCGCGCACCGATGCTATGCGCCGTGTCACCCATGTGAGCGGCATCCTCCGCCAGCCCTTGATCCCGGCCAAGATAGACAAAAGCCGGAGAAATCGTGGCAGGGCGCGCCGCTTCTCTTCCCGTGTAGAGGTATAGCAGTGGATCTTCGTAGGCAACGATGCGGTCGCGCGGCGCGGTATTCTCGCGTATCCATTGATAGGCCTGAAGTTGCTCCTGCAAGGCCTTCCCCCGGTCTGCGGCCAAAGACAAAAGCTCGTTTCGGCCCTTTATCAGGATCTTCCAGCCGGCAAATAAAAGCAGGAACACCGCGAGAACAGCCAAGACTCCCGCCACGCATCTTTCACTGGGCGGCATCGCCGGCCGGAGGGACGAGCGGAGCATGGCGGCAAGTCTGCGGAGTTCGGTCCACAGCCCGGCCAGGAACAGCGGCAGAAAGGGGAGAAGAAAGCGGCCCATTAGCGGATAGGGCCATGCCAGTACGATCACGCAATAAAATGGCAGCGCAAAATGGATTGGTTTCCAGCCATGCGATCTGGCCTGGCGAATCATCCCAGAGACTATTGCGGCGGTCAGAATCAGCGCAAAAGCGAACTGCAGCATGGACGGCGGCTCTTCCAACGGAGTAACCAAATATCNNCCCGCCATATCGCGCCGTAACTGGTGTAATAAGCCAGGTTCTGATTCCAGCCCAGGCTGGGCGTGAACGCGGCTTGCCACAGCGGATAGGCCCGCAGGCTCATCCACTGCCGCCAGGAACCCAATACAACCACTAATGCTGCCGCTACTGAGAAAATCATCCCTTGCCGCAGCGCGCGGCGGCATAGCGCAGCTACACAGATTCCGGCAACAACAGCCAGCCCCATAGTGCGCATGCCGACAGATAATCCGGCGATGACGCCGGCCAACGACGGCGCAACCATAGAACCATTTCGCGTTATTTTCGAATCGGCGAGAACCAGCGCCGTCAGCGCCAAGGCCATGAACGGCAGATCGCTCAAAATTCTCCCGCTGAACGTGAGGAAGAGAGGGTGGAGCGCGCAAATGCCCACTATTAGAAGTGCTGGCCAGTTTCCGACTCCGCCTAGCCTGCGTAACAACTGAAAAGCGGCGCTCAGCGACCAACAGCCGAAAAATATCGTGAGCCCGATTCCAGCGGCAACGTTTTGAGGAAAAGCTGGAAACGCCCGCCAAACCCAGGAAAGCAGCCACGGATACAATACCGGATACTTGGTTTGGGGCGGTGCGCCCGGAAAATCAGGCATGACGTCACCCTGCCCCTGCGATAGAGCTTTCGCAGTACTGAAGTAGAGGCTGTCATCGTGATATGCACCGAATAGAATGGCCGGATGCAAGCTCGCCACATCCCAGATATAGACTGCCAGAAGAAGAGCCATCCCGACCCAGGAAGCAATCCGGCTACGCTCAGTTGGTCTTGCTGACGATTCCGGCGTAAACATCGAAGGCCGTCGAAGAACGAGGCGGTCCAAAGCCCGCCTTTTCGCGAACCATGTATCCTGTGTGGCGTTTGGATTCGCCATAGAGGCGACGAATGTATTCACCAATGGCCCCGAGGCAAATCAACTGCACCCCGCTAATGAACAAAGCAGCGGCCAATCCGGGCATCCATCCTCTGGGCGTCGTGTGGAAGAACTTGCCAAATGACATGGCCAAAAGCCCAACTATGGAGAGCAGAGAGGATAGAAAGCCCACGCACGTGGCCAGACGCAGTGGCACCATGGACAGCCCCACCAAGCCTTCCCGGACTATGCAAAAACCCTCTCGCCATAGATGGGGCGCGGTCCCCGGAACGCCGGCGTAGCGCACTACCGTGCGGGAAAACCCCGCTAATCCGGCCATGCCCTGTACAAAACCGCTTCTATCTGGAAGAGCAAGCAGAGTATCCACCGCTTTACGATCTACTAAATGCATACTGCCGGTGTCGATTGAGATTCCGCCGTCTGAAAAGCGGTTGCGCAAGCGCCGCAAGCCTTTTTCCATTGATGACCGGAGCGTTGCGCGATGGTCTCCGTTGGTGCGTTCGCCGAAAACGACGTCGGAGCCTTCCCGCCAGCGCCTGACAAATTCACCGATAACTTCCGGGGGATTTTTCCCGTCCACGCCCGCCAATACAATCGCATCGCCCGAAGCATGTTCAATACCGGCCATGATGGCGATCGGGCGCCCAAAGCTCTTGGATAACCGGACTACTCGGACACAACGATCAAAAACCTGGAGCTCGCGCAGAATATCGGGAGTCGAATCGGTGCTGCCATCGTCTACATAGACGATCTCAAAATCCATATGGATTCCGTCGAGCGCCCGATGCAGGCGGCGGTTTGCCGCAGCGAGCCCCGTTTCCTGGTTTGCGCACGGAACCACCACTGANNAAAGAAGCGGGTTACATTTGACGGACTCGGCATGGCGCAGGTCCCTGAACAGGCCGGGATGCTCTGGAAATCGTGCATTCATCGGATAACCTTCCCAAGCAGAAACCTATATAAGGCACGTTGACTTCCAAACGAACGGCGAATATCTGAACGTGCGTCCCGCCAAAACATAGAAAAATGCGATTTACTACCGCTAGAGCGTTTCCTCAAAAGGACATATGGCGACACCGGCGGCCCGATTGTGTCACCTGCAGGAGACGCCGGCGATCGCAGCTAAGGACGGGCGCCGTTGCGCACATAAATGGCGCTGAGCTGGTCCTCATAGATGCGGCTCCAATCGCCCGAAGCGGAGAGTAGCGTCGCCAGCGCGGCATCCCGTTGAATCAAGCACGACTGGATGTTGTATTTCTTCAGCAGACCTAGGGCATTCGCGCTCACTCCGGAAATGCTCAGATAATCCGAAAGAACGCCGCGAGCTTCATAGATATCGGCGCGGCCATCAATGAATACCTTGCGCTGACCGTTAAAGGACCAAATCAGGTAGCCGCCATAGCCGTATTCGTTGAACATGGGCTCAGGAACCGCGTGTGCGCGGAGGTATTGGACGGCGCTAACCGGAAAAAAACCCTCCTCGGTTTGCAGAAGCTCCTGGCGCGAGGGGAAGAATGCCACCAGCGCGGCTATCAGAATAAGCATGAGCGCGGCATTGAGCAGCGGCCGATCCTTCGAAGATTCGTAGGGCGGCGACCATCGCTCGAGTAATCCCGCCAGCAGCGGAGCAAAAATTATGACGAAGATAATCAGGAAGCGGACGTGAACGCTTGCCGCGTATACCGCAAGAAAGAAAAGACCCATTTCCTCAATTCGATAGCGAGGGCGCAGCCCAATTTGAGCGAGCACGAATAACAGTACATAGGCGAGAAACAGCTTCCCGCGCCACGTGCCCAGGGGCATACTCTGCCATTCCTTGATACTGCTGATGTTAATCGGCTGGGCAAAGGCCATTTGAATCGGATTGACGGCTACCCGCCAACCATAGGGAGTCGCGCAAAGAGCCAGCAGGCAGAGCAGCCCAATTAGCATAAGGTGCCGATTCTGTCGGGGCGTCCACCGCTCGGCGTGAATACCGCCCGCCGAAAACGTTACCTGGCCGCTGGCCCAGTAAAGGCCCAGAGCGAACAAGCCAAATACAAACGTGCCATGAGTATTCACCCAAAGCAGAAAAACCAGAGGAAGCAGCCAGAGGGATTGCTGCAGGCCCAGCCGGTAGCGCTCCAGCAGGATCAGCGTGAGTATAAAAAAAACATATCCAAGCAATTGAGGGCGGAAAGTAAAAAACAACACCGACAAAGGCAAGACTGCGGCGCAGGCCATAAAGGCGGCCTTGGCATTGCGGCTGCGCAAAAACGCATAGTAATACAGCAGCGCGAAAATGACTCCGGCCAGCACGATCACTCCGGCGGTCAGACCCTGCAGGCCCCCAACGCGAACGCACACGGCCATCAAGACGTCGCCAAGCCATTCATAGGGCAGCCAGGGCGCGCCGTGAATGGTGAAGGAGAAAGAGTCAACAGTAGGCCATGCGTGCGTCGCCAAGATCTGTTGACCTGTGACGATGTGCCACCAGGTGTCGGGGTCTTGCAGCCCCAAGCGGGCGGTGCAGAAAACAGCACCGACCAAAAGCGCCCCGAGCAATACGGGAAACGAGAAAGCGCGGCACAGGATTCCCGCCAGCGCACTATCCCGCGCATGAATACTCCCTGCGCGAGTGGTCCGCGCAAGAGCGGGCGCCGCATGACCTTGGGGCGTCGCGTTAGCACAACTTAGACAGGCAGGTTCGCCCGCGGATGCGACGACCATGCCAGTCGTGGCGACTGCGCCCGCTGAATTCTCAAGTGTGCTCATGAGAGGACGATTAAACTTCCCAAGCTTCACTGATAAATTTCCCGCCAGGCTCCGCATTCGACTTGGTCACGCGCTAGTGTACCGCTGAGCGCGGAGGTGCGCTGCCACGTGATAACCGAAGCCGCCTGTCTCCGAACAGTCACACTTCGGCTGACGCACGCAGCCCTTATCAGTGGCTAGAGCATGTGGTGTTCCAAACCGTAGGGGGATTGCTACTCGTACTGAGGGGGCTCGGTGGGACGGCGGGGGCGGCCTGGAATCCGGCGCCGGATAGCGTCGAGGCGAAGGGAGAGAGGGGGTACCGGCGGATCACCCGTTGCGAGCGGTGCGGGAGATGGTGGATGGGATGTTGAAGGAGATATCGCCGTGGTTCGCCGGGCTGTACTCGGAGGTGGGGCGGTCGCCGATCATCCCGGAGCGCTGCGGGCGCTGCTGCTGCAGATTTTCTATTCGGTGCGGAGCGAGCGGATGTTGAATCCATCACCGATCCCCAGGCGCGACTGTACCGGAAGTCCCAAGGGGCCGAAGCGCGGCTGAGCTATCTGGGACACGTAGTGATGGAGAACCGCAACGGGCTGCTGATGCGCGCGATGGTGACCCAGGCGAATGTAACGGCGGAGCGCGATGCGGCTTTACGGATGGCCGAGACTCTGCCGGGCAAGCATCGAGTTACCCTGGGGGCGGACAAGAACTATGACACCAAGGATTTCGTGGGTGAACTGTGGAGGATGTGGATCACCCCGCATGTAGCCCAGAACAACACCAATCGTGCCAGCGCCATTGACCAGCGCACCACCCGCCACCATGGATACGAGGTCAGTCAGCGGGAGCGAAAACGAGTCGAGTAATCCTTCGGGTGGATGAAGGTTATCGGGATGCTGAGGAAAGTGAAGTTGCGAGGTCTCCGGAAAGTGGGCTGGCTGTTTACCTTCGTGGGCGCCGCTTACACCCTCTGCCGCTTGCAGCGGCTGAAGGCTCAGGCGGTGGCCTGAGAGTTCCGGCAAGACTGCACTGGCGGTTTTTTCGGAGGCCAAAAGCGACTCCCCGGCCCAGCGAAAAGACCCTCAAAACTACCCCCGGCTTGTACGCAAACCCGAACAACAGATGAAAATGCTTCGCCCGCTCAATTCTTCAACAAGCTGCTAATTGCAGCAGCGGCCAATGGATTGCAGGTAGGCAGTTTAGTTGTGCGAAACAACCCGATTGCAGATATAAGATCACCTGCCATTGTTCCTGTTCTGGCAGTGCGTAAAAGAAACTCCTGACCCCGAGCGGAGCAATTTCAGGCCTGGAGATCGCGAAAGGTCTCGGTGACGGCGAAGGGAATTCGAACAGTCTCGATGGTTTCGCCAAGCTGAAGGATTTTGGCGGGTTGCAGATGACCGAGGAGCAGGCCGGCATGGGAGAGATAGTCAATGCGCTCTGGAACCAGACCCATGATGCGGGCGCAAGTGCCATCCACGGCGACGGGATCATCGCCCAACACCAATACTCCACAGGGTTTGGGTATGCCCTGGATGGGCCCGTTGCCCTCCATGCCGACGATGCCATCCACGATGGCGAAGTCGGGCCGCACGGTGCTGTTAATATCCAGAATGGAGCGGGTAAGCCCGGCCCAATGCAGGGCGTTTTTGGGCCAGCCGTAACAGCTTCCGGGAACGATTCCAAACATATTCTTAAGCGATAGAGTAACTCCGGCCCAGTGGTGGGTCTTCATTTTGGGCATGGAGACGACGAAATCGGCCAGCAGGATACTCCTGGGAAGATAGAGTTCCTTCAACTTCGAAGCGCGGGTGCGGGTGGGAACCAGCTCCACTCCATCGGCATTGAGGTCAACGAAGATGCGGCCCAGCGGGCCGAGAAATTCACGAAGGCGAATGGATTCGAGAATGGCTTCGGTATCGCGCTCGTTGGCGGGGCCTTCGGCAACGAGTACAGTTTTCGCTCCCAGGCGCAAGAAGCTTTCGCGCGCGGCGGCGACGACGGCGGGATGCGTATTAATGACGAACTCGGGATCATGTTCGACGAAGTTGGGCTTGAGCAGGACAGTCTTGCCGCGAACGGGAAGAGCAAATTCCCGCAAGGTTTCGAACAATACGTTCGCGAGATCAGCCTGATAGTTTACAGCGGGGCGAATGGCTACGCGGGAGGGAGGGCGTTCAAAAGGTGGCCGCAGATCGGCTACGGCGAAGCTCATCGGGGAGGCCTGTCGGCCGAAGCATCGCTATTCGCGGCTTGAATCATCGGGGACGGTCCCGAAGGCCCGAAGAGTATAGCCACCGATTGGGGGGTGGTTTGCACGGCCATGATGGCCCAGGCCACCGACGCGACACTCCCGAGAAATTGGTTGGTCGAATACATCGCCTCCAGCGCGGGCCCAACGGGGAGCATCACCTTTCCGTAGGCCGTCAAGCAGGTGTGCGCGAGAGAAAGAGAAAGAGGGCCGCGAATGTGACCGTAGGAATCCTGCAGCCATTGCAAGCTCATCTGATTCTCGCTACGCGCTCTGTACTGCCGGAGCGCCAGCAGCGCCCACGCGGTGGGGCCAATGCGCGGCACGCCGGCCACTCCGTAGACGTGGGGATTTCCGCTGTTCCATCCGCCGCCGGGGCACATGCGGTCGTAGAGCATTCGCTCGCCGAGGCTTTGGCGCCGCGCCGCTCCCGCTATTCGTCGCGATTGCGCGGGAGAGCGATTTAGAGCCAGTAGCGCGGCGGAGGTAGGCTCGACCCAACTCGCGGCGCCTTGCGTCCAACTCCAACCTCTTAGCGAAGCATCCTGGCGAACCAGTGAGCTCTTGCGGCGAAATTTACTGGCCAAGCGCCACCAGGCGGTCCCTTCGGCAGGCCAGAAATCGCAGAGCCATTGCAGCCCTCGCGCCACTTGATGGGGCGCGTAACCGCCGGCGTCCAAGGTCAAGCAAGCTGCCGACGTGATCCAGCATCCCACGCGCTGCGCGGGAACCGCGGGCCACGACCCATCGGCAAGCTGTGCATCGCACAACCACTTCAATCCCCGCCGCACGGACTCTTCATGCGAAGAATCTCGATTCGTGTTCGCATAGGAACTCAGGGCGGCAAGCGCCCAGCAGGTGGGTTCGACTGCGTTATCGCAATCTGGATGGAAACCCCAACCACCGTCAGAATTCTGGGAATTGAGCAGGAAGGGTCGGCACACCCGCCCGGCAAAACCGGACGAATTGCTGGCGGGCACTAGCTCACCATTGGGGCATGCAACGCTCATCGCAGTTAGCGGCGAAAAGTTACATTACTCGCTGGCCAGCCACCTCTTCGGCCAGAGGTTCGGCGAGCGGATCGCCCTCACCGGATTCAATCTCGAGCTGATTAATCAGGCGATGCAGGTAACCGCGGGCAATTCCCAGCGCTCGGGCGCTTTCCACTTTGTTGCCGCCACATTCCTGAAGCGTGCGGAGAATCAGGCG
>PKXT01000281.1 GCA_003133505.1 Acidobacteriota bacterium | reverse complement strand
GCCGTCGCGCTCAGTCAGTAATTGTACGGGTTGGCCGTTATCCCTATGATCACGCGTCCAATGTGAAAAGGACTGGGGGAACGGCTGGCCATTAAGCGTCACCAGAACATCGCCCTCCGCCAAACCCACTGCCTCTGCTGGTCCGCCAGGCGCAACTTCACTTGCCGTCGCGAGCCCGTCGGATCCGCGTATCATCTCAAATCCGAAATCCAGGGAACTCTCCGTCGTGTCGCGAAGCTCCAGCCCGGCGACCGCCAGCAACTTGTCAAAAGGCAACTCTGCCACGCCGGCCACGTTCCGCGAGAAAAACTCTCCTAAATCGCGACCCGCAACTTCCTCAGCTACCCGGCGGACTCCCATCGAATCGTCATAGAATTTTCCGCGCAACGCGTATTCCGCGCTCATGCGCCTCAGGACGTCGTCCAGAGAGCGGCGATTGTCCGTTTCATCACGAATGGTGAGATCCAGCAGGTCGCCGAGTATTTGGCCTTTGTTATAATAAGAGATGCTAATGTCTGGCCGCGAATAAAAATCATACTTTTCGAGCCACGCGTCCAGGCTGGATTGCTCGACGCTTTGCCAAAGCCGCGCCGGTCGGGACTGAAGCTCATTAATCTGTTCGGCCAGGTCAGCATAGAATTCGCCGCGAGTGGAAATACCTGACCGGAGCAACGCATAGCTTCCATACGTGCTGGTAACTCCCTCCGCAAACCACAGCGCCCGAGTGTATTGCTCCCGCGAGTAATCCACCGGCTCGAGGGTTTGTGGACGAATGCGTTTTACGTTCCATACGTGAAAAAATTCATGAGCGGCCACTTCCAGCGCACCTTTGGTGGTAGCGGCGGAAATGGCTGTGCAATTGGCATGTTCCATGCCTCCTCCGCCTACTTCCATGTAACGCCCTATATGGATGAAAAATAGGTACTCTCGAAATGGAGCGCCACCCATCAAGCCAGTCTCGTATTTTACGATTCGTTTCAGGCCGTCAGTCAGCGAAGTGATGTCCACGTCCACATTTCCATCCACCGCAATACGGTAGTGTGCGCCGCTTTGGGCAAACCCGACCTCTTTGAACTCACCCAGTTCCACTGGAGCGTCCACCAGCGCATCGTAGCTTTGCGCGACGAGCGAATTACGAGCATCACCGGTGGGAAGCACGGCCGCCATTTTCCAGCTCATAGGCAAATCATTGAACTCAACACGCGTATCCTCGCTGCGATGTTCGGGAATGTAAAAAAGCAGTTCTGCGAAATTCACAAAAGCGTGGTGTGAATTGACCTGGGAATTGAATGGTCCGGGATCATCCCAGTAAATGCGGTACCGCAATTCCAAGATACCCGCCGTAGCGGACGGGGCCGGGTGCTTGGCCGGACCATTGTCTGGCAATCCATGCGCCAGTGAATTAATTTCCCACGAGTCCTTGGTGAGTTTCGTCACACTCAGTGGCTGCGCCGAATTACCGTTACTCAATCTCGCCGCTTCCACGTCCTGCACTCGGTAAGCGAAATCGCGAATCTGATACAGAGCGTTCCAAGCCGGCATTTCGACCACGAGGTCAGAAGGAGCCTGAGGAATATCCATAGTCACGCTAAAGAAATGGCGTTCCGGATGGGCGACCGAAATGCGGTACCGTATCGTGGCCGAGGATGGCCAGGCGAGGAATAGCACACATCCCAAAACCATCGCTGTTACGCGACACTTCATGGCGCCACTCCGCGCGTTCTGGCCTGCTTGGCGAATGTTTCGAGCAGGCGGCCGGTGAGCCCGTCAAAGTTTCCGTTAGACATTACCAAGATTACGTCCCCCGCTCTTGCCTCGTTGCCCAGCAAAACGGCAATCTCTGCGGCTGAATTCATCGCCCAGGCTGGCCTTCCTAGTCCTTGCACAATCTCTGCTACTCGCCGGGGATCAAGTCGCAAAGAGTCTTCCAGCAGCTGCGGACGGCTCACCGGCCCCAGCACCACGCCATTAGCGGATGCCAGCGCGGCAGGCAGTTCACTCTCGAAAGTCTTTCCGCGCATGGTGTTGGACCGTGGCTCAACTACCGCCCACAATCGCCTCCCCGGCCAGCGCATGTGTGCCGCGGCGATCGTTGCACTGATGGCCGTCGGATGATGCGCGAAATCTTCGACGATTAATACTCCGGCAGCTTCACCTTTGATGTCCATCCTGCGGGCCACTCCCTGAAACGTTGCCAGCGCACCCTGAATCTTGTCCCAGCCGATGCCGCAACAACTCGAGATTGCAACCGCCGCCAGTGCATTTGCCACGTTGTGATTTCCCACCAGAGCCATGCGTAAACCGGCCACGATACTTCCTTTATGCGCCACATTGAAATGGGTCTGTTCGCCGCGCCATTGGATGTCAGTGGCATTCCAGTCCGCTGGCGCTGAAACCGCGTATGTCTCCACCGGGCAAAACGCCTTTTGTACACAGCGCGCCACGGCTTGGCTTTCTCCCCACGCCAACACCCGGCCATTTCGGGGCACCAGATTCACCAGCCGCTGGAACTGCAACTCTACAGCAGCCAAATCGGCGTAAATATCGCCGTGGTCGAATTCGCACGAAGTAAGAATCAATTCATCGGGATGGTAATGAAAAACTTTTGGTCCGCGGTCAAAAAACGCCGTTTCGTACTCGTCGCCTTCTATGATGAATTCCGCCCCTCTGCCCAGTCCGTAGCTCCGGCCCCCAAAGTTCGGCAACATCCCGCCAACAAGAAAATCCGGACGGCGTTCCGCGCACTGAAAAATCCACGCCAGCATCGCGGTAGTGGTGGTCTTTCCGTGCGTCCCCGCAACCACGATATTGCGATGTCCCGGCAGAAAGACTTCCTCCAGANNGAAGCGCAGCCATAGAAATATATGGAATCTTACTCTCCAGCACTACTTCCAATTCGGGGTTTCCCCGCGCGATTACGTTTCCGATTACCACAAGATCTGGCGGCGGCTGTAGATTTTCCGCCCGAAATCCGTCATGCCATGGGATATTGAGGGAAACCAGCAACGTGGAGGCCGGCGGGTACACAGCCGAGTCGGCGCCCGTCACCTGGTAGCCCCTTTCCTTCAACATTCCTGCTACTGGAGCCATCGCCGCTCCCCCGATCCCTAGCAGGTAAATGCGGTGAACGTTAGCTAGGTTTTGAAGCGGGGAAATGGGTCGATCTCCTTAGGTAAGTATCGAACAGGCTGATTCCAAAATTTCAATCTGCGTGCCACCGGCACCATTGTCAGCGCGAAGCCGGCCTCGCACACCCAGCGGTAGCGTCATCATCGCGCGCGCGGTGTGTCCGAAAGGCGCGCCGGCTACCACCGGAATGTCCATCTTTTCAAAGTAGCGCCGAAAAATATCCATCGCAGCTAGGCCATTTGCCGCTGGGGCCTCGCATTCCGGGAAATCTCCAAGCACGATTCCCCGAACGCCATTGAACTTACCCGCCTGGCGAAGGTGCAATAGACTTCGGTCCACTTGGTAAGGCTTCATCGAGCGATCCTCCAGCAGAAGAATCGAGCTCTCCGAATCGAATTCCCATTTCGTGCCCAACGTCATTTCCAGCACCGTTAGGCAGCCTCCCAGAATCAGGCCTTCTGCATCGCCCGGCCTCAACGTCTCGCCCCGCAGGTCTATTGACCATGTCTCATCGGCGCTTTGGACAGCCCGCGTGAAAGATTCCAAGTCGAAGCCCGCCGGTAGATCCGCTCCAGCGAAAAAACCGGCTGCCACCATTGGTCCGTGAAATGTTATCCAACTAGCCCGGCGCCATAAATAACTCTGCAGCACCGTGGCATCGCTAAATCCCAAAAATATTTTAGGATGCTCAAAAACGCTGAAGGGGAAGTCGTCCAGCAGCGAAAGTAGCTCGGCGGCTCCGAATCCACCTCGAGCACAACATACCGCCGCGACGTCTTGATCAGTAAAGGCCTCTCGCAAATCGGCCGCCCGATCCATCGGGCTACCGGCCAAATACCCATCGCGCTCGAACAATTTGCGGCCGTAACTGGCCTGGAACCCTAGCTTTTCCAGTTCAAGGATGCCTTGGGCAAACGTGGCGGGCTCAAATGGACTGGATGGAGCTATCACGCGAATTGTTCCGCCCGGAGCAAGCGGTCGCGGCTTGCGTGGCTTCTGTTGGGCACTCACGACGTTTGCTGGCGGAACCGCATACGGCATTTCATAGCTCAAATTGGGTTAATTGCGCAAATTTGCCGGCCCGTTGGTTAATTTCCTGCAAGCGCAATGCTTGGATTCGTTTGAGACCAAACTGCTCCACTGCGAAGCTGCCCATTACCGAGCCATATATCATGGCGCGCCGGAGAGCACCCGGATTGATGCGACCCACTTGCGCCAGATGTCCCATGAACCCGCCCGCGAAGCTGTCGCCAGCGCCGGTAGGATCGCAAACTTTTTCAAGTGGGAATGCCGGAGCGCTGAAAATCGAATTGCCGCTCAGCATTAGCGCGCCGTGCTCGCCACGCTTAATCACCAGGATGCGCGGTCCCATCCGAAACACGGATTTCGCCGCGCGGGTCAGATTGTGTTCCCCGGTAAGCTGCCGCGCCTCGTCATCATTAATCACCAGAATGTCCACGTGCCGCAGCACCTTCCGCAGTTCTTTTGGAGCGCCCTCGATCCAATAGTTCATCGTGTCCATGGCCACCAGCTTGGGGCGTATGCGCACCTGTTGCAGTACGGAGAGCTGTAAAGACGGATCAATATTGGCGAGGAAAACGAACCGAGAGTTTCTATAGGAATCAGGCAGCTTGGGACGAAAGCCGCTGAAAACGTTAAGCTCGGTCACCAGCGTCGTCCGCTCGTTCATGTTCACGTTGTAGCGGCCCGCCCAAAAGAACGTCTTGCCCGGCGCGTGCTCGATGCCGCCGGTATCAATCCTGCGCTTCTCGAACACCCGCGCGTCTTCAGCGCCGAAATCGTCGCCGACGATCCCCACAACCCGAACAGGGGTGAACTGGCTGGCTGCCAGAGCTACATACGTAGCCGCTCCGCCCAACATGCGGTCCACCTTTCCGCGAGGTGTTTCCACCGAATCGAATGCTATCGAGCCGACCACCAGCAAGGGCATCAATTACGCAATCTCCGTTTGCTTGGAGTTACCCCAGGTACTTCCCGGCAATGGGTGCCAGCCTGCGCCGCGTCGCAGCGGGAATATGTTTTCGGTCAGTGAGAATGGCGTGAGCGAGGGCTGAGCCGCACTTGCAATCCCGGCTTTCCGGCAATCTGCCGACGGCGTCGAGAAGCACGCGCTGCACATTCTTGGCATTGCGATTCATATTGGCGATGATCGCGGAAATCGAAACCGAATCGTGCTCCGGATGCCAGCAGTCGTAATCGGTAATCATCGCGATGGTCGCATAACAAACCTCCGCCTCGCGCGCGAGCTTGGCTTCCGTCAAATTGGTCATGCCGATTACGTCGAAGCGCAACTGCCTGTACACGTGCGATTCCGCCCGCGTGGAAAACTGAGGCCCTTCCATGCAAATGTAGGTGCCGCCGCGGTGAACGGTTACCCCCGCACCATCGCAGGCCGCAGCCAGATGCTCTGAAAGCCTCGGGCATGTGGGTTTGTCGAACGCGACGTGAGCGGCAACCCCTTCCCCGAAAAAAGTGGCTTTCCTTCCATTGGTGCGGTCGATAAATTGGTCAGGTATCAAGAAATCGAGCGGGGGCAGCTCCTCGCGCAACGACCCAACCGCGCTGACTGACAGAATTTGCTCTACGCCGACGATTTTCATCGCGTAGACATTCGCTCGATAATTAATTTCTCCGGGGAGAATTCTATGCCCGCGCCCATGCCGCGCCAGAAATGCCACTTTGCGTCCGGCCAACTGCCCAATCATCAATGCGTCTGAAGGCGGACCAAATGGCGTGCTGACTTTCAATTCGCGGGCATCGCTGAATCCCGCCATTTGATAAAGCCCGCTGCCGCCGATAATNNCCTCGGCTCTCCTTACTCGGTTGGCTTGTTTCTTTTTTAGCGCCATGCCTAATCCATCCTCACCGGCTCGGCCATGTACCGGCCTTTTTCTTCTCTCAGCCGAGCTGCGGAAATTTGCGGATCGTGACCGAAAAGCGCCAGCCAGCCTTCCTCCGCCGCCCGGGGAATCCACTTTTTCTTGTTTTCGAGTGTGGTCAACGGATACAGGTCGTAACTCATAATCCATGGCGCCGCCAAATGCGCTGTGGTCGGCACAAGATCAGCAAACAAAATCGCTGTCTCCCCACCGCTCCGCAGTAAAACGCATTGCATGTCCGCATTGTGGCCCGGAGCGCGAGCTACCTCCACCCCCGGCGCGATGATGGCATCGCCATCCAGCAATCGCCATTTACCAGCATCCGACACGGCCTGGAAGTTTTCCGCGAGATAGCTGGCCCGATCGCGCTCGGTGGGGTTCAAAGCGTGTTCCAATTCACCGCGCTGAACAACATAAGTCGCGTTGGGGAAAAACGGCATCGCGCGCCCATCCAGCACGTGCGTGTTCCAGCCGCAATGGTCGAAATGTAAATGGGTGTTAACCACCATCGTTATGTCCGCCGGCTTCACGCCATGCGCCGCCAGTTGTTCTGGCAATCGCTCGCCCACTCCCACTCCGTACATGTCCTTCATGCGCGCATTCCATTTATCGCCCACGCCAGTTTCCACCAGGATCAGTTCCGCGCCCGCGCGAATCAAGAGGCAATTCATTCCCAGGAGAATCCGATTGCGCTCATCGGCCGGCATCCTCTTTTCCCAAAGCAGCTTGGGAACCACCCCAAACATCGCGCCTCCGTCCAGGCGCAATTCCCCATCGGTTAAAATGTGAAATTCCAGATTACCCAGCTTCATGCGGCTCCGTTTCGGCGAGATTTCTCCAGCAGGCGTTCAACTGCCGTGTAGGGATCGCACTCCCGGNNCGGCCACCTGCTTCGCCGCTTCTTCCAGACGGCTGACGGAATCAGCCCCTTCCATAGCTCTTTCCAGCAATCGCTGGCTTAACAACTGCAACAGTCGCTCTTTCCATAAACGAATATCGCGTGACGTTTGGTCCGCGCGCGATTCGTGATGCTTACGAAACGCTTCAATCGCAGCCGCTAGCTCGCGGATGCCCGCATTTTCCGTGGCAATTGTGCGGACTACCGGCGGCCGCCATCCATCGCGTTCCGGGACTAGGCCCAGAATAGCTCGCAACTGCTGCTCGAATCGCTCCGCGCCGGGGCGATCCGCTTTATTGAGCACGAACACATCACCGATTTCCATGACTCCGGCTTTCAGGTTCTGAACGTCGTCGCCCATTCCCGGAATCAGCACGACCACCGTGCAGTCGGCCAGCCGCACAATATCCACTTCGCCCTGGCCCACACCCACGGTTTCGACCAGCACAAAATCTTTTCCCGCCGCGTCCAACAATAGCGCCGCATCCGCCGTGGCTTGTGCCAGTCCACCGAGAAATCCGCGCGTGGCCATGGAGCGGATAAACACACCCTCATCCTGCGCGTGGCCTTGCATGCGTACGCGATCTCCCAAAATCGCGCCGCCGGTAAATGGTGACGACGGATCCACTGCCAGAATTCCCACTTGAAGATGCTCGCGGCGATAGTGCCCCGCCAGGCGATCCACCAAGGTGCTCTTACCTGTCCCCGGTGCGCCCGTAATTCCTACGCGGTAAGCCCGCCCGGTGCCCGGAAACAATTCGCGCAGGAGATCTTCCGCTTCCGGCGCGCGGTCTTCAATCGCCGTCAGTGCGCGCGAAATGGAAAGCACATCGCCGCCGCGAATCTGCCCCGCCCAACCTTTCGGCGAGATCATTCCGGCGTCACCCAACTTCTTTTAACGAGCGGCGAAGGCACTCTGGATTCGTCATACCTATAATGAAACCCCAAGGCAGGATCAGCGGAGCAATCGGTACACGGGCCCATTCGTACCGCTAATTTCCCAAAAGCTGGCGCGCTATGACCAGCCGCTGAATTTCGCTGGTGCCTTCGCCAATGGTGCAGAGCTTTACGTCACGATAATATTTCTCGGCGGGATAGTCCTTAATGAAGCCATAGCCGCCGAAAACCTGCACCGCTTCGTTGGCCACCCTCACAGCCACTTCGCTGGCAAACAGCTTGGCCATGCTGGATTCGCGCGTGAACCGCGCATGGATTCCTTCCCTTTTGATCGCATTATCGGCTACCCACGCAGCCCGGTAGACCAGGCAGCGCGCGGCTTCGATCTCCGTGGCCATGTCGGC
>PKXT01000051.1 GCA_003133505.1 Acidobacteriota bacterium | reverse complement strand
CCGTCACTCGCCTCCAGGTGCTCCGTTTCAAAGTCGAACTGTACATGCCCGGTAATTCGCGCGGTATGCGTGTTGTCGTTATATTCCGCGTGATCTCCGCGCAGCCGCTTGTC
Organism: Acidobacteriota bacterium; assembly: GCA_003133505.1. Classification (GTDB taxonomy): domain Bacteria; phylum Acidobacteriota; class Terriglobia; order Acidiferrales; family UBA7541; genus PALSA-278. The sequence continues at coordinate 3,851 of PKXT01000051.1, read as the reverse complement.
CTGGTAATCAATGTCCACGTGGCCATCGGCGTAAAACACTTTGCCCACAGCCCGCTGCTGATCGGCTTGCAAAGTTACCAGATCACTTCCCGCTATCATGGGCTGCTGCGGCCGCGCTGCTCCGCCCCCGTTTGCGACTGCATTGGCACCCGTCTCCCCCCCGCCGGTTGTTCTGAGGGATCCCGCATCTCCACCCGCGACCGTCTCNNTCCCCCCGCGACCGTCTCGGCGGCGCCTTGCGCCGCCGATCTTGCGTCTGCTTGGCTCATTGCCGCAGACGTTCCCACACTACAAAGCAGGAGTGTGACAGCGCAAAGTGCCATCCATGCGGCAATAAACCGCCGCGACGGCAATCCCAACTGAAGCATTCTACAAATCTGCGGCCTGAGTCTGTGGGGCTTCATTTAACGCATGAGTGGCGAATGAGAAATGAGCCTAGCACGCACGGCAATGCCTCGCAATTGAGCGGTCTACAAGAGAGATAACCCGCCATGCCACTATTCCCATCGCGGTTGTCTCTCCTGCGGCAGTGAGCCTCTCTTTCCATAACTGTCACCCCTGAAAGCGCGCAGCGTTTGTCGGGGACCAACCACCTTCGTGTNNCGTGTCATTTTCCTTCCATGGGGGATGCCCAAGATGGTTTGGCACAGAAGCGGATCCAACATCGCCACGGGAAGCGGCTTCTGCCGCTGAGAGATGGATCTTTGAGCGCCCACGCTTTTAATCGCTTTTTACCAACTTCAAAACATGGCCACCACAAAATTGGCGAAATTTAGCAACAAAATTTGCAGCCATTCCCGCATTCTTGCGTTATAATAACCTTGCCTGTCCTTGGCGCCCGCAGCGCAAAACGGACCCATGGCTCAAAGCTGTTCGCAGTGCGGCTCAATTTGCCGCGATGACCTCAAGACCTGCGCCTTTTGTGATTCGCCTCTAACCGGCGAATCGTTCGGCCCTGATGCGGATTTGACTCTGGAACAGACGCGTGCGCGTTTTCTACCTCGGCTAGCCGCTCCGATGGTTGCCGCTGAAGAACCTGAATGGCGCCAGGAAATAGCACACAAGCTCGACACTTATCGCAAGCGCCGCTGCGGTGTCGCCTCCTTAGCGGAAGACAAGTGTCAGCCCGCGCTCCCTTTCATTCCACCCCCCAACGACGCCCCGATCCACGAACACGTTCGAGAAATTGCCCAGCCACTTATTCGTGCGGAACGCATCGGACACCACCTCTCCTCCCATGTGCCCCTCCAAGCAGCCGAGCAATCATCATCACGCGACATTCCTATAGTTGCTCCGGTCCGGCTACAAACTGAGTCTATGGCGCAGTCAGAAGCGCCCGCGAGAATGGAGAAATCGGCCAGCACAGCACGGCCAGACAGCAATGACCGAATGGAGATTTCCGTCTCCCAATCGAGCCTGGACTTCACTCTCCCCGACCAGCGCATCCACCCCGAATCTCGCCTGGCGCCAGTTTCGGCTATGTCCGAACGCATCCAATCCGGCTTGATTGATATTTTCTTTCTTGTTGTGGTTTATGCCGGGTTTCTGCTCTTCTTCCGAACCTTGGGTGGCCACATGGATCTAAGCAAGACCGACGCGGGGATTTTCACCGCATCTTTCCTAATGCTCTATGCATCTTATTTTTCGCTTTTCACGATTTTCGGTGCGGCCACACCGGGGATGCTGCTCACCGGCCTCGCCGTAGTGCAGATAGATGGGGCTTTGCCGGAACCTTCCGCTCTGGCATGGCGCAGCATTGGCTATATCCTTTCAGGAGGCACCGTGTTGCTGGGTTTTCTGTGGGCCATCTGGGACGAAGATCATCTTACCTGGCACGACCGAATCTCTCAGACCTACATCACCAACTTATCCGGTTCAGGTGAAAATGAGCTAATTCAGGCCGATAGTGGCGATCCTCTAGGCTTTAGCCCTATAGTGCGGCGACACGGCAATACTGGGTGAAAAAATTTGGCCGGGGGCAATCCACCGGGGGCGCGGTGGAGGCAAAATCAGGGGCGAACTGCATACAGGCATTTAGAAAGCGGGTGGACGCTCGGCGGCCACACCAAACGCGCGCTCCAGGGCAATGCCGGCAGAGCCAAGTGTACCTTCGTCGAAGAGCCGCCCAATCAGCGTGACGCCATGGGGCACCCGGCGCGGCGGCGAAAACTTGGGGAGGGGTTTGGCCGGGTCGGGCGCCCAGTCGCTACGGGCCTCCGAAACTTCCACGAAGCCCGCGCGCAAAGTGAGCGAAGGATGCCCGGTAAAATTTGTGATGGTTAGCATCTCGTCGCGCAGCGAAGGTACCAGGAGCAAATCCACCTGGGAGAACACGCGGGCCATTTCCCGGGCCACTTTGCGGCGCAAGCGATCCGCTTGAACGAAGTCCACGGCGGAAAGGAAGCGCGACTGGCGGAAAATGTTAGGCCACGCGTCAGGCACTTGAATTTTCAACTGGTCCAAACCGTGGCTGAGGGTAAGATCTTCGAACGCGGCGGCAGATTCGGCGAAGAGGATGAGATCGAGCGAGTCGTAAGGCCATTTGGGAATCGCGACTTCCACGGGGATCATGCCAAGCTTTCCGACGGTTTCCAGCGCGGCGCGGTCCACGTCGGTCGCGGGACTTTCCTGCATCCACGCGGGGAAATAGCCGACCCGCAGACCGCGCACAGGCGCGACCGCGTCGAAATCCAGCCGGCTGGGTACGCTGGCGACGTCACCAGCATCCGGCCCGGAGATGGCGTGAAGCACCAACATGGTGTCTTCGACGTTGCGCGCCATCGGACCGAGCTTATCAAGTGACCAGCAGAGGGTCATTGCGCCAGTGCGCGCCACTCGTCCATAGGTGGGGCGCAGCCCGGTAATTCCGCAGCGCATTGAAGGGCTAACGATACTGCCGCCGGTTTCGCTGCCCATGGCGAAACCCACCAAGCCTGCGGAAGTAGCGGCGCCAGGTCCCGCGCTAGAACCTGACGATCCTTCCTCCAGGAGCCATGGATTCATTGTCTGGCCGCCAAACCAAATATCATTGAGAGCCAACGCGCCCATACTGAGTTTGGCGACGAGGACCGCGCCCGCCTCCTGGAGACGCTGCACTACGGCGGCGTTTTTCTCAGGTACGCGATTCCTGAATGGCTCGGCGCCGTAGGTGGTAGGGATTCCCGCGGTGTCGAGTAGGTCCTTCGCACCCCATGGGATGCCGTGGAGTGGGCCGCGGTATTTGCCCGCTGCAACTTCGCGGTCCGCGTTCCGCGCCTGGGTAAGCGCTAGCTCCCGCGTTAGTGTAATCACGCAGTGTAACTTGGGATTGAACTGCTCCAACCGTTCCAGATAGATCTTGGTGAGCCGCTCGGAGGTAATTTTGCGCTGCTCAATCCAATGCGAAAGCTGGGTGACCGTGGCGAAGGCAATATTTTCGTCGCTGCCGGGTAGTGGTCCCGGGCCTGCGCTGGTGCGAACGAATCGGTCGCGATTCGGACCTGCCATCTGGCCGGGCAATACAGGATCGCAGCGCGAATAGGGCGCGACGGTCGATTCCAGTGACACCTTCCGGGGGCCGGTTCGCCGCTCATAGAGCGCCGCCATATTCTCGCGCCAGCTCTGCGCGGCGACGATACGCTCGCTGTCGCTCAACTCCACTTGGACGAGCTTCTCCGCTTCCGCGAACGTAATCGGGGATACGACGGGGCCTACGGCTGGCGCAGTTCCAAATGCGGGCGGAGCTCCCGGAGGCAATTCCGAGGGCTGTTGTGGGTCCGCCGGATTCTGGGCGTTGCTAGTGCTTGCAGTGGCGGCGACCGCGCCCAAAACACCAAGGCATGTCTGGGTCAAAAATTGCCTACGAGATTTCC
>PKXT01000157.1 GCA_003133505.1 Acidobacteriota bacterium | reverse complement strand
GGCTTGTTGTAGGGTACATTGCGTAATCGCCGTAGCGCCTCCCGGGCTTCGTCCACCGCGCGGTCAAGTTGACCCGGATAGCCCTGAATACGATAGCCGTGTTCGTATGCGGCGGGATAGATTTTGCGGAACGTGTAATAAGGCAGCACAANNACTTGGGTTTCTCGAAGACGCCAATAATCCTCATCGTTGATCCATCCAGATTCACATCCTGCCCAACAGCCCCTGCGGGCGTGGGAAACAGCGCCTTGGCCACGTCTTCACCCACTACGGCAACGTCTTCGCGATGATCATTTTCGGTGTCGGTGAAAAACCGGCCAGATTTCATTGCGGCATTGCCATATACCTGAACAAATGCCGGAAATGTTCCCCGCATTTCAACGCCCTGCACCTGGTTCTTGTCGCGCCGAACGTTGTGAATATCTTCGTACTCAAAAACAGAGATTGCGATCCGTTCAATGCCCGGGCATCTAGCTAACAGAGCTTCACCATCTTCCAGGGTCAGTGGTTTGCGCGCGCGCTCATCTTTAGAGGGATGATCGTGATTGACGTCAGAGTCAAACCTGTCCACATAGGCGGTATCGGCGCCCCAGGCCAGAATCTCCTGATTGATGGTGTCCTTGAAACCATCGAGCAGACCCACCACCAAAATGATCACGCCCACACCAATCATCACCCCAACTACAGTTAGAAAGCTCCGCAGTTTGTGCGTTCGCAATGTGTCGAAAGCCAGGCCCAGGTTTTCGCGATAGTCGTGTTTCATACTTTTTGCCTTATGCTGCGGCTCGCCACTCCATGTCTTTATGCTTCGGCCCGCAGGGCCTCGATAGGTTCCAGTCGTGAAGCCCGTACCGCCGGAAATATTCCAAAGAAAAGACCCACCGAAGTCGCCAGAAAAATCGAAATCAACACGGCGTTTAGCGGAGTCGTGATGGGAATCGGCGTGGTGGCTCGTACCAAAGCTGCGATCGCGACCGCCACTGCGATCCCAATAATGCCCCCAACGGCGGCGAGAAATGACGATTCCACCAGAAACTGCATAATGATGTGGCGGCGCCGCGCCCCCAGCGACTTGCGAAGGCCGATTTCCCGAGTGCGCTCCGTTACGCTTGCCAGCATAATGTTCATAATGACGATGCCACCGACCACAAAGAAAATGGATGTCAGCGAGACCGCGATCGCGAAAATGTTGCCAGTCAATTTGTTCCAAAAACCCATGATTGACGATGGCGCAATGATTGCGAAATTATCGGGGTCATCATAGCTCACGTGACGGCGTGCTCTCAGCAGCGCGCGCACTTCATCTTCGGATGCCTCGAAGAAATCGGCATCGCGCGCCTGTACGAACATATCCACCGAATCCTGCTGCGTGTGCCAAGCCTTTCGATAGGTCCCCAGGGGAAGCAGAACGAAGTTATCTTGCGATTGTCCGAATACGCTACCGCGCGCCTTGGCGACCCCTACCACCTGGTATTGTTCCGAACCGGCGCGTATTTCTTTGCCAATGGGGTCCAGATCGCCGAGTACCTTCTTGGCGACGTCGGGCCCGATAAAGCAGATCTGTGCGCGATGATCTTCATCGGCATCGGTAAGGAAACGGCCATTGGCAACTTCGAAGTCGCGAATGCTGGCGTAGTTAGGCGTGACGCCCGAAATGGTGACGTTCTCGTCGAGATTCTTTCCCGCGCGCACGTCCGAGTTCGCGTCCTCTTCTGCGCCCACCTGCGAAGCTAGGCGTAAGTTTTGGCTCAGAAATTCGTAGTCATCTAGGGTCAGTATTGGACGCTTCCGCGATTTAATCCATTCATCGTAATTGGTGATAATGCCGGAGCGGTCAACCACGAAAACGTTGGCGCCCAGATTGGCGACCTTATCCGAGATGTAGAGATTGAGCCCGTTAATCACAGACATGACCGAGACCAGCGTGGTGACCGCGAGAATCACTCCTACCAGCGTCAGAAAACTGCGAAGTTTGTGAGCGCGCAAGGCGTCCAGCGCCAGACGGAACGTCTCGCCCAGCGCGACGCGGGCCTGGGTGGCGGAAAGCTTCAGGGGGGCTGGCGCCATGCCTTAATATAGACGTATGAAAGGTCCTAAAAGTTTAGGCCAATCGCAGAAATCCTTTAGTTTAGCCAATACCAAGTTTTCAAGAATTATGGCATCCCTGCAGTATTTGTTGGGTTCTTTGGGGAATTGGAGTAAAAATGGTACCAGACAAGGGACAGGGAACCAATACAAACTAGGATTGCCGGGCACACCCTGGCTGGAGGAACGGTTCGATGAAACGATTTTTAGCAGGTTCGCTGTTAGTGGCTTTAGCGCTGGTCACCCCAATTAAAGGCTTCGCGCAACCGAAAACCAAATCCGCCCCGGGCGCTGACTTGCGGGCGCTGTTCCTGGACGACTTGAAGGACACCCGCGAAAAAGTAGTGAGTCTTGCGCAGGCTATGCCCGAGGACAAGTATACCTGGCGCCCAGGGACTGGTGTTCGGTCGGTGGGCGAAACCTATTTGCACATCGCGAACGCGAATTTCATGTTCCCCAAAATGTGGGGCGTGATGCCGCCATCGGGAATGGACTGGAGCGGCAAAGCCACTCCCGACAAGGCCAAGACCATCATGCTGCTCAATCAATCCTTCGATTTCCTGCAGCAGTCGGTGGAAAAGATCCCAGACTCCGAAATGAGCCAGTCGCGGAATTTTTTCGGACACCAGATGCCAGTGAGCGCGATCTTGTTTCATATCGCCACGCACACCCATGAACATCTCGGCCAGGCCATTGCCTACGCGCGCATGAATGGCGTGACCCCACCATGGACCGCCGCGCAAGCCGCCTCCGAACACGGACACAAATCCCAATAGAAGCAGGGCGCAGACTCGCTTCGACGCCAAAACTCGTCGCGGTTAAGGCCCATCTATCCTTGCTGTCACCCTATTGCGGCGATAATTCTCGAAATAATCACTGGCATCCGCGTTTCGGGCGACGTAATCACTCGCCCAGTAATCCAATAGAGATGTGGCGCCCTCCATTTCCCGGTCATCTTGTGCTTGCGGCCTTGGCCGCGCTTGGCACCATGACGGCTTCAGCGCAGGCGCTCGTCATGGCATCAGGTGCCGACCATCGAGTCTCGCAATCGGCTCCGGCGTCCGCCGACGTGCGGGCAATCGGCGGCCGCGCTGTTGCCAATCAACATCGGGACGATGACGCACTAGAGAGATACGAGCGCATCGAGCGCCAGATGCAGGTCACCGGTGGTGCGCAGCCTCGCATCACAGACGAAAAGACCTACCGAATCGTGCCCACGGGCACGGGGACGCTTCGTTTGCAGTTGCGCGCGAACAGCGTAACAGTCTCCGTCCCCACATATCGTGGCGAATTGGAGACCTGGGAAAAGACGTTGGAAATGGCCCTCGATCCTCACAACCCTGAAATTCAAGACGCGCTCGCCAGGGCCGTCGCGCGCCGCACCGAGCGAAACGAAATCGTGGACGCCACGCTGCAAGGATACATTTCCAAGTGGATTGGACGCGAAATGCAGGATGGCTACCTTTGCGACAAGCTCCAACTCGATCCTGATCCGCATTTTCGTCCCCACGATGCGTCGACCGAAATTCTAGGCCACGCACGCGTCACCCTTTGGATTGACCAGCGCTCCGGCCAGGTCGTGCGGGGCGATGCGGAAATCATCCACGATATTTCGTTCGGTGGTGGGTTCCTCGGCAAAGTCTATCGCGGCGGCTATTTCGTCCTGAAGCAGCATCCCGTAACGCCCGATATCTGGCTGGCTTCGTACTATCAGTACGATTTTTCGGGCCGCAAGCTGATGTTTGGTTTCGAAGACCACAAGAAAGTGGAAATCAGCCGTTATCGCGATCTCGGCACTGTCAGCCAGGCGCTGGCTGTTGCGCGTAGCGATATCGCTAACGTGGCCACCTTCGCAGGTTCACCCTGACACTTTAGCGAAGGGTTTCCCCTGAGCCGCGCCGTAGCGCGGCGGATCAAGGATGCCCATTTCCCCAAGGTGAAAACGCTGGAGGACTTTGCGTTCTGCGATGCGCCACACCTTCCCGCCGCGCAGATTCGGAACCTGGCAGAGGGCGATTACTTGAGCCGAAGCAAGCCGGTTATTTTTCTTGGGGAAACCGGAACGGTAAAACGCAATTGGCAACGGGGCTGGCAATAGCTGCCTGTGGTCAGAGAAAACGAGTACGCTTCACGACCGCAGCGCAGTTGGTGAACGAACTGACCGAAGCCAAGAACAAGAGTGAACTAAACCGGGTGACCAACCAGTGGATGCGCTACGAGTTGATGGTGATCGACGAGCTAGGTTATGTCGCGATGCCGGAAGCAGCCCCCGAGTTATTGTTTCAGATCATCGCAGGAAGAGCGGAGAGAGCAGCGGTAATCGCTACGACCAACTTGCCGTTCTCGGAATGGACCACGATGTTCCCGAATGCCAGGTTGTGCAAGGCCATGTTGGACCGGTTGACCGATCAGGCGCACATCATCGAGACCGGGAACGAGTCGTACCGGTTTCGCAGGACCTTGCAGAAGAAAGGTGGCAGTAAATAAAAAGTTTCTCTCTGCCCCCGGCCTCCGCTACGTCCTAAACGCGTCGCCCTACGGGCGCCGCAGGGCTGCGCTACGGTCGGGGGCAGAGAGACGATTCATCAAGGGGTGGGCCAAATACAATGATCGAAGGTGGGCCAAATCAAGTTGAC
>PKXT01000075.1 GCA_003133505.1 Acidobacteriota bacterium | reverse complement strand
GCCTCGCCTTCGCGATCCGGATCGGCCGCCAGGTAGATGCTCTCGACGCCTTTGGCGGATGCCTTAAGCTCGGCGATGAGCTTCTTCTTGCCTTCGATTACTTCATAGTGCGGCTCGAAGCCGTTTTCGACATCGACCGCGAGGTCCTTCTTGGGTAGATCTTTGATATGACCGAGGGAAGCTTTAACAATGTATTGCTTGCCCAGGTATTTGTTGATGGTTTTCGCCTTGGCCGGCGATTCTACAATTACAAGTGAACGTCCCATGTTTCCTTCTGGCTATTCCCTTTCCGGTGAGCGCTCGTTGACGCGGCAATCTTAGATGAGCGCCCTGACGAACCGTTTGCCGGGCATTTGGCGAATCGCGTCTTTCATTTCCAATTCAAAGAGGACGGCCAGCACTTCCGACGTCAGCAACCGGTATAGCGTGCGTTCCGCTGGCCCCAGCGAGCCTTCCAGCAGCGTTAGACGCTCTTCCGCGCTGGCGGATTCAATGGCCGTCAATTCCGCGCGCACTTGGGTCGGCAGCTCTTCCACCACGTCCTCCCAGCCGGTGACGGGCTTGGCACCCTGCTTAATCAGATGATTCGGGCCAAAGCTGCCGGGTTGCGTGGTGTTCCCCGGAACGCCATACACCTCGCGGCCGAACTCCATGGCCAGCCGCGCCATGATTAGAGACCCAGAATACTGCGCGCCTTCCACTACAACAACCCCAAGTGTCATTCCGGCAATTATCCGGTTACGCACCGGGAAATTCTGCGGCGCCGGAAACGCGCCCATGGGAAATTCACTGATGATTTCGCCGCGCTCTTCCAGGCGTATGAAAAGCTTGCGATTCTCCTTGGGATAAACCACGTCAACCCCACAACCCAGAACCCCAATAGTCGATCCAGTGGAAACGCCGAGCGCGCCTTCATGGGCGCCAGCGTCAATTCCACGCGCCCCAAGCCGCTCGCGACTACCAGGCCACGCTGGGCCAGATCTCGCCCCAGCCGTTCAGTCATTTGATTCCCGTAGGAGCTTGGGCGTCGCGTGCCCACGATTCCAATGCTGTAGCGGTCTAGAAGTTCCGCATTCCCACGAACATATAAGAGCGGCGGGGCATCGTAAATTTTCCGCAAGCGCGCCGGATAGAGAGGCTCCTCCCAGGTCATCAGGCGGACGCCGGCCTTTTGTACCGCTGCCAATTCCTTAGAGCGGCACTCATGGACTGGCCAGAATGTAACCTGCGCTACAGCCGCCGGAATACCTTGAGCCCTCCAATTCCGTAAGTGGCGCGCGGAAAATAGCTTCGGGAGAGCCGAACGCTTGCAATAATTTAGAAGCGTGGCGCGCGCCAAGTCTGGGGTGATGCCGAGCGCAAGCCAGCCCAGATAGGATTCCTCGGGGGCCATGGAAGGAGTCGCGCTGAGCGTACGCAGCCTGCGGCTCCCTTGTCAAGCCTGTAGCGCAACGGTGCCGCAATAGTAGCCACGGCGATGCCTTAATAATGCCTGTGTTATATTGAAAACTCGTCCTCACGTGCGGCCATTTTGCCAAAACTACGCATAGCCATTGTTGACTTCCTGAATGCCGCGCCCCTGGCGTGGGGGCTGACGGAAGGTCCGCTGACGGGCTCTTATGATTTATCGTTTGCCGCGCCGTCCCAGTGCGCGGAAATGCTTCGCCGGGCTGACGTGGATGCGGCCATCATTCCCGCGATTGAATATCAGCGCATAGATAACCTGATGGTAGTTCCCGGCGTGGCGATAGCGGCAAAACAGGAAGTTCGCAGCATTTTAGTGGTTTCCAAGAAACCGATTCAGAGAGCCAAGCGCATGGCGCTGGACACGAGTTCCCGAAGTTCGGCTGGTTTAGTGCGTCTGCTCTGCAAGGGGCGCTGGCAAATTGAGCCGGAATTTGTCGAGGCGGACCCCGATCCTGCCGTCATGCTCGCCAGTGCCGATGCCGCGCTGGTAATCGGCGATCCCGCTCTGCGCATCGCCGTGAGGATGGACGCGCTGGCGGTGCGGGTCCCCACAGGGGAGCAATGCTGCCAGGGCGATCCTGAGGATATGCCCGTGCCGGGGTATGACTCGTTATATGTCTATGACGTCGCGCATGAATGGCGGCAGATGACCGGCCTGCCGTGCGTCCTGGCGCTCTTTGCGGGCCGACGCGAAGCGTTAACCCCACCGGTGGTCGCGGATTTTCAATCCTCGTGCCAATATGGAATGGCTCGCTTCGCTGAAATAGCGGAGGCCGCATCACTGAAGCTTGATTTGCCGGTGGCCGCACTCGAACAATATCTGCGCGAGAATCTTGATTATGCGCTGGATGCAAGAAATCTGGCTGGCTTGGAGCATTATTATCGCGAATGCGCCGCCGCGGGTTTAATCCCGTCGGCGCGTCCGCTGGTATTTGCCGCTGCCGCATTCCCTGCAATCCTCGGCTAGGACAAAAACAGAAATGGGAATTAGCAATCAGGAAACACTCGAGCTTTTCGTGTCTGACGACTTGCTGGGTATTGGCGCGGCGGCCAATCAGGTTCGCCAACGCAAAACAGATCCACGGATCGTCACCTACCAGATCGACCGCAATATCAATTACACCAACTTTTGCACTGAGTATTGCTCGTTCTGCGCTTTCTACAGGCCGGTGGGCGCGAAAGATGGTTACGTTCTCACGAACGAGGAAATTCACCAGAAAATTGAAGAGACCATCGCGATAGGGGGCACGGGAATCCTGATGCAGGGCGGCCTTCATCCTGACTTGCTCATTGACTACTACGAAAATCTGCTGCGCTCCATCAAGCAGCGCTTTCCGCAAATGCATCTGCACTGCTTTTCCGCGCCGGAAATTACCTGTATCGCCGATGTTTCAGGACTTTCGCTGCGCGACACGATCGCCCGTCTGCGCGATGCAGGACTCGACTCCATTCCCGGAGGCGGCGCGGAAATTCTAGACGACGAAGTCCGGTTTCGCATCTCAAGGCTGAAATGTACTTCGGACGAATGGGAACAGGTGCACCGCACCGCCCACTCGCTGGGACTGCGAACGACGGCCACGATGATGTTTGGCTGTGGCGAGGAATTTCGCCACCGGGTCAGCCATTTTGAGCGAGTGCGCCGCATTCAGGAAGACACCGGTGGATTTACGGCGTTCATTCCGTGGATTTTTGCGCCTGACAATACGCCGCTGGGAAAGAAAGTGCAGGAAACCACGGCGGTGGATTATTTGAAGACGCTGGCCATCAGCCGGATGTACCTCGATAACATTGACCACGTCCAGTCAAGCTGGCTTACGCCCGGAATTAAAGTCTGTCAGGTGGGCTTGCAATTTGGCGCAGACGACGTGGGCAGCATCCTGATCGAAGAGAACGTGGTCTATGCCGCTGGCGTGCGCAACCGCACCAACGAAACGGAACTGCGTCGAATTATTTCCGACGCGGGCTACATGCCCGTGCAGCGCGACACCCTCTACCGCGCTTATTTTCTGCAAAACTGACCCGAGCTTTAGTCCGGGTTATCCTGATCAGCCTTGGTGGGTGGACGATCTGCAATTCGCTTCTTGCCGGAGTGAATTGTAATTTCCACTTCTTCCCCTTCCCGCAATTCCACCGGCTCAGTGGGATGGAGCGCGCCGCTGAAATAACGCGCGAGCAGCCGCTTACCGCGTGGCGCACGGGGCTTTTTGACTGGAGGGCCGGCAGTAGACCTTGATGACAATTCCATTTCGTCTTTCGGCAGTGTGGATTCCCCTCGCGTGAGTTCAGCTGCGTCAGTACCAAGGCCGATTGCGGATCTGTCATTCATCGCATTCGAGGGCTCTTTATTATCCAGAGCGTAATTGGCCAAACGGTCGGCGGCGCGGTTTTGTTCGCGCGGGACGTACTCAATAGCGAAATATTGCAGCACCCGAGCCGCTTTCGTCGCTCGTTCATGGAGAGGACGCAGGTCAGCACTTTTCACCTTATAGCGCCCCTGCATCTGGCGAACCATTAGCAGAGAATCGCTTCGCACCCGCAGACCGCGCACGCCGCGCGCGGTGGCGCCTTGCAAAGCTGCCAGCAGGGCATAATATTCCGCGACGTTGTTGGTAGTCGTGCCGATGCACTTGCCCAGTTCCCATTCCACCCCTCCATCAGGCGAGCGCAAAACTATGCCATAAGAAGCTGGGCCGGGATTTCCGCGTGATGCACCGTCTATTTCCGCCAGGTAAACGTTAGAGGGCGGTGGATTTTTCGTGTGGTCGCTAAAGAGGTGACCTGACTTCGGCGGTTTAACCTTCATCGCGAATATGAGCATGGGTCATGGGCTGATTGAAAACGAATCGAGCGCCCACGCTCATGACCGGCTCGTAATGCGACTCTCCGTTGCGGGGTTCTCTTCAGGGGCGCTCGCTGTGGATGTGTAGGGCGCCGCGTCCGTCGTAGGCGTCTCAACATAATAAAGAACGCGCGTACACGTCTCGCAATGAAAAAGATCGTCCGATTCGGACTGGCGAAGCTGCTCGAATAGGTGGGGGAGGATAAGGACGCCGCACATGGCGCAGGACTGTTCATTACCGCGCTCGCGCACTCGCGCTAGCGCTACGCCGTGATGCCGGCGCGCCAGACGGGTGTAATGGTCCACTGTGTCTTCCGGTATTCGACTGGCAAACAGTTTGCGCTGTGCTTCGTGCTCGGCAGTTTCCTTCTCTTCCGCGTCACGGTCACGTTCCGCGGCATCGCGCTCAACGCGGACGGCGGCCTCGGTTACCGCTAGTGCAGACTGCGCGGTCGTTATTTGGCGGTCGTATTCCTCGGCCGCAACCATTTCCGCAAGCAGCCGATCTTCGGAGATGGCCAGACCCTGCTCGGCCATTTCAATTTCGTGCTGCAGAGCGCGATAAGCCTCGTTAGTTTTCACCGCGGAAGACTGGCCCTTAAATTTGGAAATTCGGTCTTTGCACAGCTCGGCATCAAGCTCGAACTTACGGCGCTCTTTGTTCGCGGCGATTTGGGCCGCTTTAGCCTGCTCAACATTGCCCCGAGCCGATGCCAGCCGCTCATCCATCGCCGCAAAACGGCGGGGAAATTCTGCCAGTTGAGCACGCAGAATCAGGAGTTGGGAGTCCTGCTCCTGCAGCTCTATCAAGTCTTTCAGCAAGGCATGCATGGGATGGCTGCATTCTAACATACGGCGTTTTGAGGGTCGGATCATAAATGGAATCAATGCATGTAATGGCTCCGCATGTGCCAACCAATTGTCGCTGTAACCCGGAATCGCTTGGCGCGGATGGTTCACGGCATTACAATGTGGGCGCAAAAAGAGGAGGAACGAATGTCCCACGTCCAAATCACCTGGGTTGCCGGACGCACACCTGAAGAGAAGAAGAAGCTCGCGCAACGCATCACCGAAGCCTTGGTGGAGGATGGTCGCGCGAAGATTGAGAACATCCATGTGTCGTTCGTGGATGTGCCGGCTACCGACTATGCTGAGGCGGGGGTGNNACCGAAATCCTTAACTCAAGAGGTATCCAACGCAACAGGGCGGCGAGAATTCTTGGGTCAACGGCTTTAGCCTGCATTCGCTCACATTTTTATGTCGCGGCTGAATTTGCGATTTTTGAGAGGCCTAATGAAAGTAATTCGTTTGTGCTCACTTTTTGTCGTTGTGGCGATTGTGGCAGCGGTTGCGTCGAACTATTCTCGACCAGCCGACGGCGCTGATATACGCGGTTTACACACGCGGGCAAATCGGCAGGGGGACGCACGGCAGACCGCTCCCAGCTTTGTCCTGGTGGCGCACGGTGGCGCAGGCGATTACTCCAAAATGAGCCAGGAGCAAATTGACGAGCGTCGCACGACAATGGTGCGGGCAATTAGAGCCGGCTACGCGATCTTGTCGCGTGGCGGCACTAGCGTAGATGCCGTGGAAGCTACGATTTCAGTGATGGAAGATTCCGGCTTGTTTGACGCGGGGCGCGGCGGTTATTACACCCGAGCGGGAGTGCCCGAGCTGGATGCAGCCATCATGGACGGACGCACGCTCGCAGCAGGGTCCGTGGCGGCTGTGCAACACATCGCCAATCCCATCCATCTGGCGCGTCTGGTGATGAAAAAAACGCCGCATGTCATGCTGGTGGGCGCCGGCGCGGAGGAATTCGCGAAATCACAAGGTATTGAGCTGGTTTCGCCATATTATTTTTACAACGAACGCGAATGGCAGCGATTCAAAGACGCTCAGCAGGCAGCAAAAAACAATGCATCAGCACTGTATCCTCCCGCTTGGCCAAACGACCATGAGCACGGCACGGTTGGTGCAGTCGCCCTCGATCAGGCTGGAAACCTGGCAGCAGGCACATCAACTGGCGGTACGGTGATGAAAATGTCCGGGCGTGTGGGCGATTCTCCGATTATTGGCGCGGGAACCTATGCGAACAACAAGAGCTGCGCGGTATCGGGAACAGGAGTTGGTGAGTACTTCATGCGCAATGTGGTCGCGGCGGATATCTGCGAACGAGTGCGGTATTTGCACGTCTCGGTCGAACAAGCCGCCAATGACGTAGTGATGAAAGAACTGGTCGCCCAGCATGCCGAAGGCGGAGTGATTGCACTGGATCCCCAAGGTAATGTCGCCACCCCCCTCAACACCACCGGCATGATGACCGGCGCGGTGCGTGCCGATGGCAAGATTTCCGTGAAAGGCTGGAGCACGGATGCGGCGCCCGTGGTCGTTTCTGCAGCGGAATGAGCCGGAAAGCGATTTTCGATCTAACGCCCACCCCAGGTAACCAAAAGAACGCCGCTTTCCGTCATACCTTGCATCATAAATTATGTAAATCGCATCAAACCACCAGTCGCACGGCGAGCGAACCTTGCAGGGTTTCTTGAGCTTCGCAACCCAGGTACCATAATTTTAAATACTTTAGATACTTCGATAGCTGGAGCTTCGCTCGATTATGAAACGCAATTTCGGCAGGTATGCAATCTTTACCGCTCTGATCGCCTTGGCGATTGCTGGTGCTGTGCCGGCTGGGTCCACATTCGCTGAAACCCGGACCGAGACTCAAACGAATAAGGTCGAGCCGCCCGTGCTGAAGGCTATGGAAGCGGAGCTTGACCGCTCGGCCTCTGTGTTTGCGAAATCTGATCCGCCGGGATATTTCATCTCCTACGCGGTTACCGACGATCAAGTAGTTGAGGTTTCGGGCTCGAATGGCGCACTGCTTTCCAGTGGCGAAAACCGCAATCGCTGGCTCGACGTGCAGATACGGGCGGGCAGCCCGGCCTTGGACGACACCCATCGCGCCGGCGATCGCCCAGCAGGTGGTCCAAATCCCGTGACTCCGCTGCCGCTTTCGGACGATGTGCCAGTGATTCGGCGTGCCATCTGGGAAGCGACGGACCGGGAATACCGCTCCGCCGCTGAAGCTCTGATTAAGATTCAGACCAGTAACGAAGTGCAATCCCAGACCGCCGAAGGCCGCGCGCCAGATTTTTCCCACGAGCCTCCTCATACCTACTATGGATCGGTGGCTGCCATCCATGTTGACCGGCGGCCGTGGGAAGAACGCTTGCGCCGCTACACTGCGGCGTTCAGCGCTGATCCTGCAGTACTCAATTCCATTGGAACCTTCACCGCTGCGGCAATCAACAATTATCAAATCAACAGCGAAGGTACAAAACTCGAATTCGGCCAGGTTCGCTACCGGCTGGAACTGACCATCCAGGGCAAGGCCACCGACGGCATGGATATCGAGCGCTATGCCAACTTTGATTGGGTGGATCCGTCCAGGCAACCCTCGGATGCTGTGGTAACAACGGCGATACAGAAAATGATCTCCGAAGTTAATGCGCTGCAGACCGCCCCACTGGTGGACCCTTATGCCGGGCCGGTGCTGCTAACCGGACGCGCGGCGGCGGTTTTCTTTCACGAGGTATTTGGCCATCGCGTAGAAGGCTTCCGCCAAAAGGATATTAATGAAGGGCAGACGTTCACCGCAAAAATTGGACAGTCCATCCTGCCGGAATTCATATCAATCAAGGACGATCCTACCGCGCAGCGTCTCGGGGCCAACGTACTGCTGGGCTATTATCCCTACGATGACGAAGGTGTGGCGGCGCAAGACACAACGCTCGTGGATCACGGAGTGCTGAAAACGTTCCTGATGGGCCGGTCCCCGCTGGTAAACGTTCCCGAATCAAATGGGCATGGGCGACGTGAATTAGGTTATCTCCCGGTTGCTCGTCAGGGAAACCTGATTGTCACCAGCGATCGCACTGTCAGCAATGCAAAACTGCGGGAGATGCTGGTGGATTCGATCAAGCAGCAAGGCAAGCCCTTTGGCCTGCTGATAGACGATATAGAGGGCGGTTTTACTTTCACCGGACGCGGCCAGCCCCAGGCTTTCCAGGTTACTCCGCTGGTCGTTTACAAAGTTTTCCCCGATGGCCGTCCCGATCAGATTGTGCGTGGCGTGGATATTGTGGGTACGCCGCTGGTTTCGCTGACTAAGATTGTGGCCACGGGCGATACGCCCGACATTTTCAACGGTTTCTGCGGGGCTGAATCAGGATCCATTCCCGTTTCCGCCGTTGCGCCAGCAGTTTTGATTTCAGAGATGGAAGTGCAAAAGAAGCAGACATCCACGGACCGGCCCCCCATTCTTCCGCCGCCGGCTCACGATCCTGAAGCCAGGAACCAATAGACATGCGACGACCGTCACCATTCAATTTTACGTTTTTGCTGCCGCTGCTAATTGGCGCCCTGTTGATGGCGTGGATCGCCCTTCCGCTGGCCCAGCGTGCCATGGCAGGGCCAGCAACCGAGCAAACGGACAGCACGTTGAGTGCGATGCAGGACGAAATGGCTCGTACCAAAGCCCGGCTGGCGTTGCCGGGGTTGGATAAGCCCTACTACATCGAATACCGGTTGCTTGATTTGGACATTCGCACCGTGCGATCGTCGTTTGGCGCGCTTATTTCCTCGGATACCACCCGCAGCCGCTTTATGGAAGTCAACGTACGCGTCGGCGATTATCATCTCGACAGTTCCAATTTCATTAGCCAAGGCGGGTTCCAGGGTTTTTTGGGTTCCACAGGCCAAGTGGGCATTGATCGCGATTACAATTCATTACGGCAGGACCTATGGCTGGCCACCGATCAGGCTTACAAGGAAGCTCTCGATCAAATGGCCCAAAAGACAGGCTTCCTACGAAGTTTGGCCAAGGCCCCGGAAATTGACGACTTCTCGAAGGAAACACCGCGACAATTCGTCCAGCCGCGCGTAGATCCCGATTGGACGTCGCGAAACTGGGAGACGGAATCAAGTCAGGCATCCGCGGCGTTTCTAAACTTTCCCGATCTCCATGCTTCGCGCGTGAACTACTACCTGATCTACACCAACTATTACATGCTCAACAGTGAAGGCACGGAGATTCGAATTCCGAAACACGTGGCCGCAATTGAAGCCAGCCTGGAAACGCACGCGGACGATGGCATGCAGTTGCACAGTTTCTACACAGCATACCGACCATCGCCGGCGGATCTTCCCGACGGCAACACGGTGGCCGGATCGCTCGCCAAGGCCAGTCAGGATCTGGAGGACCTTCGTAGCGCACCGCTAATGCAGGATTATGTGGGCCCGGTTCTATTCGACGCCCCCGCGGCTGGATCATTGCTCGCCCAGGTTCTGGAACCATCCCTTTCTGGCGCCCGCTCGCCGCTTTCAATGCTTTCCGTCTACGATGACCGCATGAGCCGGTTGGGCGGCCGCAGCGAATGGTCTGGGCGGGTGGGAACTCGCGTTCTGCCGAGCGGCGTTTCGTTGACGGATGATCCGTCCGCAACAGCTTTTCAAGGATTGCCATTAATCGGCGGTTACGACGTGGATGCCGAAGGCGTGCGAGCGCAGAAAGTTAATATCGTGGAAAACGGCGTTCTGCGCGATTTGCTGATGTCCCGGCGTCCTGGGCCTGAATTCGCGCAGTCTAACGGCCATGCCCGTTCCGCTCTGCTTTCCGATCCCCGGCCCGATAGCAGCGTGCTTACCTTCCAATCGTCGGACGGTCTGACTCCCGATGCGTTGCGAAAGAAATTTCTGGATATGTGCAAGGCTGACGGCCAGAAGTGGTGCCTGGAAGTGCGCGGGATGGATAATCCCGCCATCTCGGCGATGAGCCAGGACGATTTTGAGGAGTTGATCGCCAATTTCGCCGGCGGTGTCTCCAACGGAGATCGCGAGCCTTTGCGAATCTATCAGGTGGACGCCAACACCGGCCAGGAACAGGTTGTGCGGGGCGGATGGCTGACCGGCCTGGACCTTCGCTCATTGCGCAATATCCCAGCTGTGGGAAATGACCTGACATCCTTCAGTTACATGCGCAATCTTTCCTTTGGTTTTTCCGGCACCACGCTGGGTGCTTTTGGGAGCGCGCAGGCTGGTCTGCCAAGTACCGTAATCGCCCCGTCCTTGCTGCTGGACGATGTGGAAACGCGCGGCTATCACGGCGAACCTCGCCGCACCGAGTTGTTACCTCCGCCTCCGCTACGCTAGAAGCGAACGTTAAACTCNNGGGGCGAAGGTTGATACTGCCGTAGCAGAAGCGCCAGCCCTCGAACTTGATGTGCCCGATGGTGCGGTTTGCAAATGCGTGACCGTGCCATCGGGCGTTAGGGTTATAAAGTCTACTTCCGGTCGGCACAAAAAGCGGATTGGCATGAATGACATTCCCACACCACGCGTTACGTACAGGCGCGTGCCCTTTTCCTGATACCATCCGGCCAGCATACCGTCGCACCCCGTTGGCAGCCAAAAAGGATGCACGAACGGGATGTGAATTTGGCCGCCGTGGGTGTGGCCCGCCAGCGCCAGATTGGCGCGTCCCGAGACTTCATGGAAAAATTCCGGTGAATGAAACAGGGCGATCACAAAAGCACCCGCGGGAACTCCTTTCATGGGTGTATTGAAGTCCGCTCGCCCGCTGGGCCCGTCGTCCATGCCGATCAGCCAAATGTCCGGCCGCGGATGCGCGCTTGCGTTCAACAGCAAGTGAACTCCAGCCGAAGAATAAAACGCCCGCTCATGGTGAATTGTAATCGTATTTTCCCAGTTGCCGCGAACAAACCAGACGCCCAGCGGTGCGTGCAGTCCTTGATAAAATGCATGCGCGGCTTTATAGGTGCCGCGCTCGGGTAGCACAGTGTCGCCGGTAATCAGGATGATATCCGGTTTTTCGGCGCTGACCCGCTCCAACACGCGGCGCTCCCGAAAACCAATGCCATCGGTGTGAACATCGGAGATTTGGGCGATTTTGAGGGGCGTAAAGATGGGCTCCTGAATGGTGTAATGGGTCGCCTGAATCCAGTTTGGCTCAATGAATAACGCGTCTCCGCCAATCAGCAGGAGAAAAACCAGCGCGACCGCCAGGCTGCGGAGCCCCACCCAGCGAAATGTAAATGTGCGGCGTGGACTGGGCGGGGTGGCGGCGTGCATCTTCTGGGCGAAAACTCCACTTCGCGGAAACGTTTTTCGCTGATTCAGTTTACGGTAAGCACCACGAAAGCTAAAACCGCGACGCCGCAGGTCACGTCGTATAATCTCCGCATCATGCCCGGTCTGCCAGCGGCAAGCGCAGAGATGCCAGACAATGAAGCCATTCGGGCGAAACGTCTGGCAGCACTCATGTCCGTGGGGACAGCGCTGGTGCTTGTCTCCCTCAAGATTATCCTGAGTATCTGGACGGGCAGCCTCGGTGTTCTTTCCGAAGCACTCCATTCCGGCCTCGATTTGATTGCCGCCATCATTACCTGCCTTTCAATTCGAGTTTCCGACAAACCCGCCGACGCGGATCATCCCTACGGCCATGCAAAGTTTGAAAGCTTCTCCGCGTTCGTGGAAACAGGACTTCTGCTGCTGACCGCCGTTTACATTATTGTTGAAGCATTCCTGCGTCTAATCCATGGCATGACTCACGGGGGCATGAGCGCGGTGCGACCCAGTCTGTTTGCCGTGGCGCTTCTCGGGGTAATGTTAGTCCTCGATTTGATTCGCGCGCGTAAATTGACCAGCGTCGCCCTGAAATATCCCAGTGAAGCTCTGGAAGCAGATGCCTTGCATTTTTCCACCGATGTTTGGAGCACCTCGGTCGTTTTGGCGGGTATGGCCGCTGTATGGATAGGGCAACGGTTTGGAGTTCCCTGGTTGGCCTATGTGGATCCGTTGGCGGCGCTGGCCGTGGCGGGAGTGATCATATGGGTGGGATCGCGCTTAGGCCGCCGGACACTGGATGCGCTGGTTGACGTCGCCCCCCTCGAACTACAGGCGCGTGTTAAGGAAGCCGTAAGTCACGTGGAAGGCGTACTTTCCACGGAACGCGTTCGCATGCGCCGCGCCGGAAACCGCTACTTCGTGGACGTCACCATAAGTTTGCCACGCACGGCCAGCCTCGAGCAGGCTCACGCCACCAGCACGGCCGTGGAGCAGCGGATCGGAAACATCGTACCAGCTGATGTCATGGTGCACATGGAGCCTCGGGCAGGGACCAATGAACCATTTTTCGAGACCATCCGCGGTATAGCGCAGCGCCGGGGGCTGGCCATTCACGAACTTTCCGCGCACCACTACGGCCGCTCGCTGGTTGTGGACCTGCATCTGGAGGTGGACGAGCATTCCTCCCTGCGCCAGGCCCATCGGATTGCCACAGGTTTGGAAGATGAGATTCAGCAACTGGCCAAAGGAGATGTGCGGATAAACATTCACATCGAACCCAGGGGGGATCGCATCGGCGATGCGGAGGAAATGCGCGAACTCGGATATGCCGTGCAGGAATACATCAACTCGTTGCTAAACGATTTTCACGAGCTAAGGGATTGCCATGAGGTCCATGTAAGGCGAGCCGAACATAAGATCGTGGTTTCAGGTCACTGCGCGATGGATGGCGACCTGGCTATTACCCAGGTGCATGACGCTACAGCGGCGCTGGAAGATCGCGTGAAGGAAAAATTTCCGCAGATTTTCCGGGTGACCATCCACCCGGAGCCTGTGGAAGAGATCTAGTCGCGGACTATTCATGACGCCTGCGCGAGGTAAGTCACGTAACGGGGGCCGATTTGAAACTGGCGGGCCGGGGGGCACGAGAAATCCAAGTCTGCGCGCCTAGAGCAAGAACGGCGGGGAAACATTCCAGCATGTAACGCGGCTCGGGCGATTCAACCTGAGTGAAAAATACCGTACGAAGCAGAATGAAGGCAATCAGAAACGCCACTGCCGGGTGATGCCGCGCTCTCCACCAGCCTGCGACGGCAAGCGCTAACAGAAACATGTTCACGAGTACGAGAAGGCCGCTAATGGAAAAATCGAGAGGGCTATTTTCCCATGCGTCGGTGACCGGCCATAGCCTTCCGTCGTATCCCAGCAACTCAACGCGAGGTGTGAACCACATTCCGAAGATGCGCAGCAAGGGGATTTTCAAATACGTGCGTAACGGGTGGCGAGCAGTGCGCTCCCTGGCAAGTTGCGCGAAACCGGCGTCTATTTTCGGCGTCATGGTGGTGTTGTAGGTGTGATTGTATAGGGCAAGGAGCTTCGCCACGCGGGCGCGTTCAGCCGCGGAATCGAACGCGGAATCAGGCACGTCGGTTAGGGCAATCAGATCGCCGTCCACTTTCCACAGGACTTGAAAAACGTCACGCATTCGCCACATCCAAGTGCCCGTCCACGAATTCACGCCCACCACGACATATTCGCCGGGCAGTTCGACATTGCGCGGGTTGAGGAATTGCACCTCGTGCAATGTGATCCAGTTTCGCATCGCCCAAGGGGCCAAGGGCAGGATTACGCCGCAAACAATCAGCAGCCCTGTGCGGAACAATACGCGCCAGTGGACCGGCCTCCAACAGCGCCACGCGAGCACCGCTCCGGNNCCGGCCGCCATGACCACCAGGGGAGTCTCCGGGCGCACCAAAGCGCCGCAACCCGCGGCGATTCCAGCGGCAAATGCCGTTCGATTTGCGAGAGAACCGGGGGGAATCGCCTCTGTAGGGCGAGAGGAATTCCAATGGAGTCTTTCTGACGCCGGTAAGTTGGCCATTCCCCCAGGTTGCACCAGAAACCACAGCGAGAGCGCCGTGAAAAATACGGCAAGCACCTCGGTAAGCTCGGTGGTGCAGTAATTGGCAATAAATGGGCACAGAGCGGCCAGCCACAGGCCTGCAATCCACACGCGATCCCGCGATTCGCGGGGGGCTAGCCGAGCGGCGATGCCGGCTATTAAAAAACAGGTCAGCAGATCGGCCAATACTTGTACATACGCACCCGGCGCAGGCCAATGATGACGTCCGGTTGACCAGGTCGCATCCAAAAATAGCGGGTATCCAGGAACTCTAACGTCAGCGGCCTGCAAATGCCCAGCAACCCAGAGGCCATACACGCGATGGTCCTTAAGATTGCGGGCCAACTGATCATAAATGAGCGAATCGCTATCGTCGCTAAAAGGAAAACGCAGCACGAGGAATAGCCGTAATGCCAGCCCGGCAATTGTGGCTGCAACCGTCTGCAAACGCATCCAACGTGGTGGCATCATTGACAGGGTGGAAAGAGCGGTCTAGCTTTGGCCCAAGGCAACATGGCTGAACGTAAACCTATATTTTATGATCACCGCCGCCGCCGCTGGCGTTACACGCGGCGCTTATTGGAAATTTCCGGCGCGTTGTTTGCGCTGGTAGTGGTGATTTTTCTTTTCGATGTGGNNGATTGCTGCTTCCCGATAGCCGTCCACTCTATCACGCGTTGCACCTCCACTCCCGAACCAAGCCGGTGCAAAGTCCACGCGCCGGCCGCCACCGCCGTATCGAAGCTCTGGGAAAGGTCCCCTCCCAATATGATCCCCTGCGGGCGGCATTCTACGTTTCGTGGGATTCCAATAGTCTGGCTGCGCTGCAGAAGCATTACCACGACATTGACTTGCTGATCCCGGAAGCTCTACATGCCGTTTCGCCGGATGGGCGACTCGATCTTGATCAGGATCCCAAACTGGCGGCGTGGGAACAGAGCGCGCATCTCGATCTGCCCGAAATGTCATTAGTGAATAATTATGACGGCACCAACTGGCAGGTTGCGCCAATGGCTCAAATGCTGGCGAAGGCGTCCTCCCGCACCAAGCTGGCTAACGCGCTGGCGAATTTCGCTTCCACACACCACCAGGTCGGAATTGTGGTTGACTTCGAGGAGATTCCGGAAAAAAGCCAGGGAGATTTCAAGCTTTTCGCGCAGGTGCTCGGTCAGACTCTCCATGGCGTGCACCAGAAACTGATGATAGCCCTGCCTGCCGCGGATTGGAGTTATGACTACGCATATCTTTCCGCCCAGGCCGACGCCATTATTTTGATGAACTATGACCAGCATTGGGCTACATCCAAACCGGGACCCATAGTCGCCCAGGATTGGTATCAGCGCAATCTGCAAAATATTCTGAAAATCGTTCCCCCGCAGAAGATCGTAATGGGCATAGCCAACTATGCCTATGACTGGCCGGCCGCGACTGCGGACGACCACCATCCTGTCGCGGAGGCTTCCAGCTTTCAATGGGCCGTGAATCGCGCAATTGAGTCTGGCTCGGAAATTAATTTCGATCCCGATACGCTAAATCTGCAATTCTCTTACGAAGATGGAGATGTGACACACAACGTGTGGATGCTGGATGCCGTCACTGCCTACAACGAACTGCGCGCGGCGGAACGCGCGGGCGTCCAAGGCACGGCTCTGTGGCGGCTGGGCTCCGAGGATCCCTCACTGTGGGATATTTGGGACACAACGCATCCCGACGACGCCACGCGAGCAAAGCTCGAGGTTGTGCCGCCGGGGTATGACCTGATTCTGGAAGGCGGTGGCGATATATGGCGCATAACTGCTACGCCTACCCCGGGCAAGCGTAGTTTCGATTACGATCCCGCAACCGATACATTCACGGATGATAACTTCGAAAAGTATCCCCTTGCTTATCGAATTGAACAGACTGGCGATGCCCCCCATAAATTGGCTCTTAGTTTTGATGATGGGCCTGACCCAAAATGGACGCCGCGGATTCTCGACGTCCTGAAAACCAAGAAGGTGCCCGCCACGTTTTTTGTTATCGGCGTGGAGGCTGATGTCTCATCGCAACTTATCCAGCGCGAATATGCTGAAGGAAACGAGATCGGAAACCATACTTATACCCACCCCGACATTGATACTGTGTCCCGTTCGCAGCTGACGATCGAGCTCAATTTGACGGAGCGATTGCTGGAAAGCATTCTCGGCGTAAAGACGATTCTATTCCGGCCGCCCTATGGGATTGATCACCAGCCTGAGCAAGCCAGCGAAGTGGAAATGTTGCCTCTGCCCCAAAGTATGGGCTATCTCCTTGTAGGAGCACGGATCGATCCCCATGACTGGGGTGAGGTAAACGGCGGCGCGCCTCCTCCGGCAGATGTGATTTACCAGCGCGTGGTGGAGCAGGCGGAATCAGAATCATTGCGTAATGGCGGTCACATTATTCTGATGCATGACGGTGGCGGAGATCGAAGCCACACTCTGGCAGCCCTTCCGCGCATCATTGACCGCCTGCGCGCGGACGGATTTGAGTTCGTGACCACTTCCGACCTGCTGGGTCAGACACGAGCGGAGGTAATGCCGCCGCTTACGCGTGACGAATGGGTTTCCGCACGCACGGACGCGGTGATTTTTCAGCTCTTTCACTGGGCGCGACGCGGAATCGCCTTCATATTCGTCGCGGGCATCTTGCTGGTAAGCTGCCGCGCGCTGATTATTGGATTGTTCGCGTTAGTGGAAAAATTCCGGGCTGTCCATCCGGATCATCCCGAGTACCGCCCTCCGGTCAGCGTTCTAATTCCCGCGTACAACGAACAGGCTGCGATAGTGGCCACGGTGGCATCCGTACTCGCTGCGCAATATTCGCCGCTGGAAGTGATTGTGGTGGACGACGGTTCCCTGGATGAAACCGGAGATCTGGTGGAGCAGCGTTATCGTAACGATCCACGCGTACGCCTAATCCGGCAATCCAACCACGGAAAGCCCGCCGCGCTCAACCGCGCCCTCAGTGAAGCGCACGGCGAAATCGTGCTCACCATTGACGCCGACACCCGGGTGGATGCCAAGGCGATTCCCCGCCTGGTGCGTAATTTTACTGCCCCCAAGGTCGGTGCCGTTGCCGGCAACGTAAAAGTGCTCAACCGTTCGAGCTGGCTCACGCGCTGGCAGGCGCTGGAATACATCACCAGCCAGAACCTGGAAAAGCGCGCTTTCGATCTGCTCAATTGCATTCCCGTCGTTCCGGGAGCTCTGGGGGCGTGGCGCGCTTCCGCAATGCGCGAATGTGGAGGCTTTTCCTCAGACACTGTGGCAGAGGATACTGATCTGACACTCACACTTCGCCGCCGGGGTTGGAAGATCAGTTATGACGAGGAGGCCATCGCGCGTACCGAAGCCCCCGACACAACCGACGCGCTGATTGGCCAGCGGTTTCGTTGGACGTTTGGCACGCTGCAGGCCATCTGGAAACATTCCGGCGCAATTTGCCGGCGTCGCTATGGCACGCTTGGCTGGATCGCCATTCCCAATATTTTTCTGTTTCAGATTCTGCTCCCGCTGGTTTCACCGGTGATTGATTTGCTGTTTCTCTCGTCCATTGCGCTCTGGGGCTTGGCCCAACTGCGTATCGCCCATCTGCCGCAGCTATGGACCGCCGAGGACGTGGAGCGTTCGCTGATTTTCTTTGCGGCGTTCATGCTGATTGACCTGTTGACTTGCGTTATTGCCTTCGCGCTCGAGCGTCATGAGGATTGGACGCTCCTTGCGCCGATCCTGCTCCAGCGTTTCTATTACCGGCAAATGATGTACCTAGTCCTTTTCCGCGCATTGCGTGAGGCGGTGCAAGGCCGCGCTGTCGGTTGGCGTGGAGTGGAGCCGGAGCTGCCGACGCCCGTGGTCACCGGCTAAAGCGTTCCGCTGAAACGAGTACAAGCAGAATTGGTGCTCTGCAGGACGAGAGGTTAGCGTTTAACGGTATAGACGTGACGCATATTTTTTAGATTTGATTGTTACTTGGTCTTGGGTTTTGTTAGCATAGGTCTTGCTTGGGCTGCACCCCGATCTTGGGGGCGGCACCGGAGGCAATATGAGCGTTGCACCCGCTGTAGGGGCGGAAAAAGTTACCGTTCCCGGTATTCTCGCCCGTAAGTCTATTCCTGAAAATTCCCGCCGAAGAATTACCTGTCTTACCGCTTATGATTTTCCCACAGCTCGTTTGCTGGACGATGCCGGTGTAGACATCACGCTGGTGGGTGATTCGCTAGGCATGGTTGTGCTCGGTTATGACAACACCCTGGCCGTAACCACGGATGAAATGCTTCACCATTTGCGCGCGGTTCGCCGAGGCACGCGGCGCGCCTTGCTCGTGGCCGACATGCCGTTTGGCAGTTACCATGTGTCCCTGAACGAATCAGTGCGCGATGCCATCCGCTTCATAAAGGAAGGCGGCGCGGAGGCCGTAAAAATTGAAGGCGGTGAGCGCCGCATGGATCTGATCTTGCGCCTTGTCGAAGCTGAAATTCCGGTGATGGCACATATTGGCCTCACTCCGCAATCTATTCACGCGCTGGGCGGATTTCGCGTCCAGGGCCGTACCGAATCCGCCGCAGCCAAGTTGCTGCGCGACGCGCGCGCTGTGGAACACGCCGGCGCATTCTCCGTGGTGCTCGAATCTGTTCCACGCGAACTCGCCGCCGAAGTCACTCGCGAACTGCAAATCCCCACGATTGGGATTGGCGCGGGGCCGGATTGCGATGGCCAGGTGCTGGTGTTCCACGATCTCGTGGGTTTGACGCAGGGCGCTTCGCCGAAGTTCGCACGTCGCTACGCCGATCTTTCAAGCGAGATTTCACGCGCCGCCAGTGAATTCTGCGAGGATGTGCGCAATGGCCGGTTCCCGTCGGATGCGGAGTCGTACCATTTACCGTCGGAATTGCGCGAGCGCCGGGCCGCCACGAAACACGCATGATTTGCCATTGCGAGCGCCGCGGAATTGAGAAACCAATGGACATTCAAACTCTTCGGACACTTTTTGAATTCAATTCATGGGCTGATCAAAGAACGCTGGAATCCTGCGCCCTCCTCACCTCCGAACAATTTACTCGCGACCTCAAGTCCAGTTTTCCCTCAGTGCGCGACACACTGGTTCACATTTTTGGAGCGGAATGGCTGTGGCTGGAGCGTTGGCAGGGACGCATGCCCACGGCCCTGCCGTGGGCCCCGAGTTTTTCGGATATCGCGAGTGTCGGCGAGCGCTGGGCCGAGGTCCACCGCCCCCTATTGGAGTTCGTTGGGGGCGTATCCCAGGAAGACGCCAACCGAAGCTTTGAAGTGCGCACAACTTCCGGTGGGCTCTACACCCAACCTCTTTGGCAGATGATGCAGCATCTGGCCAACCACGGTACCTACCATCGCGGACAGGTAGCAACAATGCTGCGGCAGCTGGGCGCAAAGCCCGCGGCCACGGACTTGATTTTGTTCTATCGCCAGCATGCCGCCCAACCGGCGAGCTAAGCGCCGCCCGTTGGAAATCATTCACACGGCGGAATGGATGCGCCTCGCATCGCGCGAAGCGTCAGTTGCCGCGCGGGTTGTGGGTCTGATTCCTACCATGGGTGCGCTCCACGACGGCCATTTCTCTCTGATTCGCGCGGCGCGTGGGCAATGCTCGCCCGTGGTGGTCTCCATTTTTGTGAATCCTTTACAATTCGGCGCTAACGAGGATTTTGGAAAATATCCGCTAACCATGGAGAAGGATCGCACCGCACTGGAATCGCTGGGCGTGGATTATCTCTTCGCGCCTGAATCTTCCGAGATGTATCCCCCCGGCTTTCGCACCTCGATTCACGTGGAAGGATTAAGCGAACGCCTGGAAGGCCGTTCCCGGCCGGGTCATTTTCAGGGAGTAGCCACTGTTGTGCTCAAACTGATGGAAATTGTCCAACCAAATTTCTGTTATTTTGGGCGCAAGGATGCACAGCAAATCCGCATCGTGCGGCAAATGGTCAGGGATCTCGATATCGCATCTGAAGTCGTGGATTGTCCCATCGTCCGCGAGCCGGATGGCCTTGCGATGTCGTCGCGCAACGAATATCTAAATAACGACGAACGGGTCGCTGCCACAGGGCTCCATCGCTCGCTCAAGCGCGCGCGTGAAAACATCTCGCACGGCGAACGCAATCCCGGACAACTTCTAGGCGAAATACGGGAGATCCTGGAGCGCGAACCGCTGCTGCGTGTGGATTATGCCGAAATTGTGGACGTCCATACTCTTGAGCCGGTCGTGAAACTGCGGGGGGAGTGTCTGATTCTGCTCGCCGTATTTTCTGGAAGAACCCGTCTGATTGACAACGCGCTAATCACCGAATCAGGCAGATCGTTTGTTGTCACGATCTGAATTGCGGGTCAAGCGCCCCAAAAATCCAATTATTCTGACGTTGGGGCGGCGAAACCGTAGCCGCTTCAGCTTCCTCATCGCGCCGCTGAAACGGTGGCTAGCACGTCGGCGGCGTGGCCTTTGGCCCGCACCGTTCCCCAAACTTTTTTTACGCGTCCGTCAGTACCAACCCATATGGTGCTGCGAACGATGCCCAGAAAGCTTTTTCCCAAAAAGCTCTTCATCCTTCGCGCGCCATACGCTTCAATCATTTTGAATTCCGG
Source organism: Acidobacteriota bacterium (assembly GCA_003133505.1). GTDB lineage: Bacteria > Acidobacteriota > Terriglobia > Acidiferrales > UBA7541 > PALSA-278. The sequence goes on along the minus strand of PKXT01000075.1, from coordinate 4,182 downwards.
ATCCGACAGCAGCGTAAAATTCAATTTGTACTTGGCCTTGAATCTCGCCAGCACCAGCACGGGATCTGCGCTGCAGCCCAGGATGGAAACTCCGATTTTGTCAAAGTCCTTCTTCAGATCGCGAAACTCACCGGCCTCGCTTGTGCACCCGGGCGTATTAGCCTTGGGATAGAAATAAATGATTACATCGCGGCCCCGGAACTCATCCAGCGATACTTCTTTTCCATCATCCGCCTGCAGGTGAAAATCGGGGGCGGCGTCCCCTTCATTGAGCATTGCCTCTCCTATGTGGCCGCGACTATTTCCCACCGGGACAATTTCCCGATTATTCGGCCAACAATCGCCTTAAGATTTCGGTCGCGGTCTGCGGATTCGCCTGGCCTTGTGTCTCACGCATAAACTGGCCAATGAAAAATTTAAGCACACTTTCATTTCCGGCGCGATATTTCGCCACATTGTTGGGATCCCTTGCCAGGATAGCGCGCGCCGTTTGCTCCATCGTGCTGGCGTCATCCATCTTTACAATGCCTTCTTCTAAGATTACGCTCCTGGCCCCCTGGCCGGTTTGCCACATCCTCGGAAATATTTTCTTTCCCACGGCCGCGGTAATTTCGCCGCTATCAATCATCAATAGAAGCTCAGCAATTTCCCTGGCTGCCGGGGATTTATGCGTCGTTTCATTGCCTGGAGCATTGCCGGCGCTTTCCAATCGCAAATATTGCGTCTGAATCCAGTTGGCCGCTAATTTCGGAGCTGCTCCATGCCTTACTACTTCTTCGAAAAAATCAGCGCGTTCGCGTGTGGCGCTCAGCACATCGGCATCATATGAGGTGATTCCGTATGCGGTGACGAAGCGCGCCCGTTTGGTGTCAGGCAACTCGGGCAATTGTTCGCGCACTTCCTCCAGGCGCTGTTCGTCGCAGGTCACCGGCAGTAAATCGGGCTCCGGGAAATATCGGTAATCGTGGGCCAGTTCCTTGGATCGCATCGTCTCGGTGCGACCTGCGCTAACGTTATAGAGTCGAGTTTCCTGTTCAGTATGGCCGCCGGATTCAAGCACCCCTATTTGACGCTCGATCTCGTATTCCAGCGCGCGCTGCAGATGGCGGAATGAATTGAGGTTTTTCACTTCCGTGCGCGTGCCAAATTTCTCCGTGCCGCGAATACGGACGCTCACGTTAGCATCGCAGCGAAGTGAGCCCTCCTCCATGTTGCAGTCGCTGACCTCGGTATATTCGAGCACCTGTTTCAAGGCGATGAGATAAGCATGTGCCTCGGATGGAGCCCGCATGTCGGGTTCGGAAACGATTTCGATCAGCGGCATGCCGCAGCGGTTAAAGTCCACATATGTGAATTTGGCGGAGTCCACAAATCCCTCGTGCAGCGCCTTGGCGGCATCCTCCTCCATATGCAAGCGAGTAATGCCGATCCGCTTTCTAGCCGGCTGTGCCGCGCCGCCCACTTCGATTTGCAGGAAGCCAGCTGTTGCCAGAGGAAGCTCGTACATCGAAATCTGGTATCCCTTTGACAAATCCGGATAGAAGTAATTCTTGCGCGCAAAGNNCAAAATGCTTTAGTCAGAGTGGCAAGTTGCGCGTGGACTTCCAGTCCGATTACCGGCTCATAGCGCGCCATCACTTTTGGTGCAATGGATGTTTCCGTAGCCGAGCGAGCCATAAGGAAACGGAATTATAACATTGAGCAAAAGAGCGCGCGCCGCATGAGCGTTTCGGCCCACATTCAGCGCGCTTCCTAATGCCGACCGGCTAAAAAAGGCCTGCCCCCTCGCCGCCCCATGTGTATTTTACGCCAGCGCGGAAATTCGTTCCCAGGGCTGGGTACCCAATCGCATATTGGTAGTGCCGGTCAAATATATTTTCGACGCGCCCAATGGCGGAAAGGTTATGGCGAATCGGCACCGTCGCGGCCATATTCCACAGCACATATCCGGGATTGTAGGTATAGCCCAATCCGAGAAAATCGCTATCGGTTTCTCTTCCCACGTAATAGCCGGATATGTTCCAGTTAATCCTCCGGAATGCGGCGTTAACGATTAGCACTGCTGAATTCAGTGGACGCAGGAAGAGGCGGTTTCCCGGCGTAAGAGTGGGGTCCGTTGCGTTGGGCGCCTTTAATACTCGCGAATCGTCGTAGCTGTATTGGCCGCGAATGCTGAGCCAGCGCGTAACCCTTGTTTCGATGGAACTATTCGCGCCATAGGCTCGCGCCGAATCGGTATTAAAAAAAGTGCCCGTGCCGTAAGGGCAAGTGGTCGTTGGTGGCCCGCCAGCGAAGCTCACTATGTCATGAAAATCGTTGTGGAAATAATTTACGGCCACATGCACGCGGCCGGTGGCCAGAGCCTGATCCACCCCCGCGTTGAAAGTCGCGCTGCGCTCAGGCTGTAGTTCGGGGTTACCCGGGAAGCAAGGATCGGCCTCGAAAGACTGCGTAAAGTTGGGCTCCTTGATCCCCAGGCCATAAGATGTGAGCAACCGCGTGGCGCCCCAAAAATCGCCGCCCTTGCGAAAAGCATAAGACGCTCCCACGCGTGGTACAACGCGTGTGCCGAAACTCGCATTGTCTTCAGCGCGGACGCCCGCCGTCACCGTAAGTTGCGGGCCAAATTGGTTGCGCAAGTCCACATAGCCGCCCTGATTGTTCCTGCGGACGTGGGGGCCATCGGGAATACCGTTTTCCACTTCATATTGGTAGCCAAACGAGACAGCGGATTGCCGGTAAAGATAGCTGGTCTGCTCTTCGAATCCGGCGCGATTGTATTCGTCGAAAACATTAGCGAACGGAGGCTCTGCGAACGTCTGACGGATGTAGGCCTCCGATCCGGCGACATGTTGTTGCCAGTGATCGCCCAGAGAAAAGTCCCAGGTTAAATTGCCGAAAAAATCACGCTGATCCGCGCTTTGGCCGACTGCCACAGGCTCCAGCAAAGTCTGCCCCGGCTGGCCCGCATCGCTCGAAATGCTGCGAACGCTCAGGCGCAACGCGTCAGAGTCTGAAAACTTCCATCCATAGTTGCCGGCCAGAGTCGTATCGCGAAAACGATCGTTGGGGCCTTGTCCATTGGTCTGGTAATAGGACGCCGCATTGGAATAATCAAAAGCGCCCAGCAAGCCGCTTAGGCGCGCTGACCCGTCTTCGCTGCTCAGATTTCCACCTTCGGCGGTCACTTCAAGCTCGGGAATTTGCGTGGTTCCGCGCGGCGAGAAAATCTGAATCACACCTGTAAGCGCATCGGTGCCGAAGAGAGCGCTCGATGCGCCATGAACGATCTCTACTTTCTCGACGTTGTCGGTGGTGAGGTTCGAAAAGTCGAACGCCCCGCCGGGCTGGTTTACCGGTGCGCCATCAATAAGAATTTTCGTGAAATCGGAATCGCCACCGTCGAGGAAAAAACTGGTAATGCCCCCCAAAGCGCCCAGCCTGGTGAACGCCGCGCCCGGCGCGGTAGCCAGCAGGTCGCCCAGCCAAACTTCCTGGCGCTGGGCAATATCATCCTGAGTCAGGACATCCACAGGTGAGGTGGTGTATTCCGCTGGCGCAGGCTCCGCGGCGGCTGTCACCACCACCGATGATGAAAGCACCGCCAGCGCCAGTCGTGGGCTCCATTCAACGCTTTGGCCCGGTGCCAATGAAAATTCGCGTTGGATGCCGTCAAAATCGGTACGTATTATATCTAGCCGGTACTTGCCCGAGAGCAATGTGAGCTTATAGCGCCCGTCTGCGCCGCTCTTTATCTGCGAAGCAGGCGAGGGAAACGAGGACTGTAAGATAGGTGTGGCTGAAATCGTCGCACCGGCAATAGGAGCACCGCTGGGATCTGTAATGACACCTCTAATCGCTGACTGGCTTTGAGCATGGATTGCTACGACTGGAAAAATGAACTGCAGGACAAACAATATGGAGATTATCCGCCAAAGGCTGGCTTTCATGAGGTCCTCCTCTCCCTCTCGCGCGGGAGATAAGGTTGTCCCAGCCCTGCCTCGGCCGCGCCCGAAAGATGGAGGCGGCTAAAGCATGAAACTGGGATGGCGACTCCGCCGGTCTCCTGGCTTGGCGGCGAATCATTCGCGTGAACGGATTCGCGGCGCGGCCTTCCCATCCCGACGTGCGGAACAGTGGCTCGCGCCTGAATTTTCGCCTTACAGTCGCGCGGCGGCGACG
>PKXT01000247.1 GCA_003133505.1 Acidobacteriota bacterium | reverse complement strand
CGCGTTCCGCGACAGCTAAAGCCTTAGGAACGCGCTCTCCGGATCTTTGGTCTAAGCCGGAAGCCGGGAGATGGCGATTTTCCCCGATGCGGTGCGCGGGAGCGTTCGGACAAAGTGAATGACGCTGGGACATTTGTAGCTGACCAGATATCGTTCGCAATGCCGCAGGATGGCGTCTTCGTCGAGCGGGGCGCGGCATGCCACCGCCGCCTGCNNATGCCGCCCGCATATACCTTTACCTCCGCCACCTCCGGCATCCGGCCGATAACCTCTTCCACTTCTCTCGGAATCACTTTGAAGCCCAGCGCATTGATGATTTCCGTCTGGCGGCCCAGCAGGGTGATTCGTCCCTCGGAATCCACGCGCGCGAGATCCCCGGTTTCGAACCATCCGTCGCTTAAGGCCGCGCGGCTGATCCCGCCATCTTCCCAATAGCCCGCCATCATCGAAGACGAGCGCACCCGCAGCAATCCCGCGCCGGGACTGTCCTTACTTCCGTCATAGGAATGTACCGCCGCTACAACGCCGCGCATCGCGGGACCGACCCCGCCGCTGAAATCGTCTTCCGCGCGCCCAATGGAAATGCCGCCCGTTTCCGTGGTGCCATAGAGAGGCTGAATCCGCACTCCATGACGCTCGCAGTACCCGTCAAATGTGGACTGCGATAACGGCGCGCCCGCCGACAGCACAATTCGCGGACGTCCCACCCCTTCCGCCTCCAGCAAAAAATCCAGCATCCACGGCGCCGCCGGAAAAATCGTGACCTCCAACTCCCGCAGCGCGCGCAACGCCAGCGGCGGATGAAACCGCCGCATAAACAGCATGTTCGCGGACGTCAGCAGCGACACCAGAAAGCACATCCCGTAAGCATAGGCATGGCTCATGGGAATGGCGCACAGCAGCACGTCCGCCGGTTCAATTCCCAGCGTCTCGATATAATGCAGCGGCTCGGCCACCGCGCAGGGCCCCGGCCGCGCGGCGATTTTAGGCCCGGCCGTCGTGCCGGACGTGGGATGCAGCGGCATCGCCGGCAAACACGCGCCATATGAAAGCGAAGACGAAAGCGAAGTTGAACGCGAATCGGGTGCCCGTCCCTTGGCGCGCCGACACCGCAAATTCCCCAGCGCTCTGGCCCCCAGCAATTCGCCCGAATCTTCTCCGCCGTCGTGTGGCGTCTCCGTTTCGGTCACTATAAAACGCGCCGCCGACCGTTCCGCAATCTCCCCCAGTTCCGTCGCCGGCGTATCGCCATGCATCAGCACGGGCGACGCGCCCGCCTCCAGGCTCGCCGCCCAAACGGCTGCAAACAACGGCCCGTTGCGCAGCGCGACCACCACTTGGTCGCCTTCCGCCACTTCCTGCGCCCGCATCTCCGCCAATAACATATTTCTGGCGCTCTTGATCTCGCTTGCGGAAGTTTTTACTCCGCTATCAAGGTCCAGCCACCATCCATTGAAATTTTCAAATGCATCCAGCAACGGGGCCGGGGAAAGTTCCGTGGGGTGGTTAGCTAAGGGAAGCGTGCACGGTATCTTCGATTCGTTCGAGGACGTCATCAATGTCCTCCTTGCCATGGGCGGTGGAAACGTACATCGGCTCAAACTGATTGGGATGAATATAGACGCCGCGATCCAGCAAGTCATGTTGAAACTGAATATAACGCTGGCCATCCGCGTGGCGGCGCACGTCGCGATAGTTGGTCAGTCGTTGCACGGGCCCCTTGGTGAGCACCGCCGCGATCATCGGCCCCACGTTCTGTACTACGTGCGGCACGCCGTGCCGGGTCAGGATTTCCCGTATCCCGTTGGCCAATTGTTCCGCGCGCGTTTCAAGACCCGCGTACAATGTGGCCTGTTCGGCCAGCACCTTCGTGAGTACAGCGTCGGCCGCAGACAACGCCAGCGCATTGCCGGCATAGACTCCGCCGTGAAACATCTTGCCGCTCACGATTACATCCATGATTTCCGCTGAAGCCCCGAACGCCGCGATCGGAAAGCCCCCGCCCAGGACTTTGGAAAGCATGGTAATGTCCGCAGCCACGCCGTACCGCTGTTGCGCGCCTCCAGCGGCCACCCGAAAGCCGGTAATCACCTCGTCGAACACCAGCAGCGCCCCATGCCGATGCGTAATCTCCCGTGCAGCGCTAAGGTAACCTGGCTCCGGCGCGATGACCGCGGCGTTGCCCATCACCGGCTCCATGATTACCGCGGCAACCGTGTCTCCCAGTTCCTCGAAAGCCCGCTCCAGCGCGTCAGCATCGTTCCAACTGACCACAAATGCATCGTGCGGCGCTCCGTCCATTCCGGCTGCGCCCGAAACCGCCGGACTTGCGGCGCTCTCGATGAGCGGATGTTGCATCGGGTGATATTGGTGGAATACCGCGTCGCTCCAGCCGTGATAGTGGCCCTCAAACNNCAAACAGGATGATGTTGCTCCGCCCCGTGAGCGCCCGCGTCAGGCGCGTCGCCGCAGCCACCGCTTCCGTCCCGGAATTGGCAAAACGCAGCAGTTCGATGTACGGAAAAAGCTGCTTGATTTTCTCCGCCACCAGGAAATTCAACTCCTGCGGAAACCCCAGCAGGGAACCTTTCTCTTCCAATTGCCGCACCACCCGCTCGATCAAAAATGGCGGACGGTGCCCGAAGAGCAGCGGCCCATAGGCCATGTTCAGGTCAATGTATTCGTTGTCGTCCGCGTCCCAGATGCGGCATCCCGCCCCGCGATCGATCACCAACGCCGGATGGTAGGGCAGCACGCGCATGCTGCTGCTGTNNCATCGGCGGCGGCGGGATCGGTGGGATAGCGGGAGATCACTTCCTGGTACGCTGCGATGGCGTCCGCAGGTTTGCTCTTCTCGACGGAGCGCTTGGCGCGTTCCAGCAGTTTTTCACTGCGGCCCCGGTTCGCTGTCATAAGCGGGTTGACTGCAGATATTGCCACCGCGTCGGTTTCCTTGGTGGAATAGCCCATATGGTTGCGCGCGGCGGATGGTCTGCAGCTTCTAATGAGTCGTGCCGCTTCCCGGATACACACCGGTGAAACTCAGCGTATCACCGCCCTCAATAAAAACTTCGAGTTGCGCTTGCGTGTACACCACGCTCTTATCGCTGATGTAATTGCTTTGAAAAGGCTGATATAACAACCCGTGAATCTCCCCCTGTATAGTTCCCCGGCCAATCAAATCAATATCGCTTCCGTCGGCCTGCGACTGCAGCGTCGTCCAATCGCTTTGTTCCTGTTGATTGAGGACGTTGGCCGCTGTCAGCGTGATCGTGTATCCCACTGTGGGCGCAGTCCCAGTATCGAAGCACAGAAGATAGGCGATCATGTCTGTTTTCTGTTGCGCCGTATATTGGAAGAATGGCAGATTCAGCAGGTCGGATGGTGCGGACACATTGCCGTCATGCTCCATTCCAAATCCGTCAATGCTTTCCGCGGTGTGGCGGGTGTACAACAGTTTTTGGTAGATGTTTCTGAGCGTCGGATTTTTCAGCGGTTGCGGCTTGCAACATAGCGTCACGAGCCGGTTCGACCCTGGGCCGGGATCCGCAGTGTGGCATTGGTTGCATGTCTTCGGCGGGCTGCCGGTGCCCGGAATCGTCAGGTAATCGTTCAACCCTGAAACGGGGTCACCCCCGGCCAGCGATGTCGGGAGCGTGCGGTCCAAATTCTCATTGGGATTTGGCAGCGGAAGAATGCTGTCGATGAAAGTGGCAAAGGTCGCCATTTCCGTTGAAGAAATCTGGTGATTGCCCATTAACTTGTCAAAGTTGATGTTGAAGGTTGCGAAGTTCTTGAAGTCTCCCCGCCAATGATAGGGCGACAATTCAACCAAGCCATGTAAACTCCGCGTTGTCATGGGACCTTTCATTGGGTGAAACGTAAACGTTTGGCCGTTCTGAGTAAGGAAGGTCAGGTCACCCCCGCGATCGCCCAAATCCCACGCCAGGTGATCCATGTCCCCATCCACGTGGCAGGATGAGCATGCGCCTGTGCCGTTCCCCGACAGCTTGGCGTCATACAAAAATCCGCGCCCTTCTTTGAGGGTGATTGGCGTGGGGTCTTTGCCCGCCGCGATCTCGCTGTACTTCGTCATCGTGGCCGTATCAACCACGGAAATTGTGTCCGATATACGGTTCAGCGAATACAACGTTTGCGCCGTTGCATTGAGCGCCAGCCCTCGCGGTCCCACTTTGTGCTCGGGATCCGCTTTGGCCCCCGACCCGTTTGGCCCGGCCAGTTCTGCGAACGCCAGCACGTTCCCATTCGTATCCACTTGGGCCACCCGGTCGGTACCGAAAGCCGCCACGTACATGAAGTCCCCGGTTGGGTCAAAGACCACGCTGGTTGGCTGGGCCAATGCTGTATTCAGGGCGGCCGGATTAGGCAGGGTACTGTAATCAATCCCGGGATTCAGATCGACCGGTTTCACTTCACCAGTCGCGATGGTAATCCGGGTAATGCGGTTATTCACCCAGTGTCCGCGCAGACTAGGCTCGAAAAACGTCAGATTAAGGGCGTCGGTATTGGCGACAAACAGATCCCCTGTTACCGGGTTTACCGCGAGCCCCAGGTTAATAGTGCCCACCCCCGAATAGTATCCGGCCACCACCGGCGTAGCCCCTACTGTGATTTTCACCACGTCATTATCCGGCATGGTGAAGGTCACATAGCTTTTCCATTTGGGATCGCTGGCCGCAACAATCAACGCCACCTGCGGGGGCGGCGGCAGGTTTTTATTTGTGGGTGGCGGCTGCGGCGGAGCAAGGCCGGCCGGAATAATCGTCGTCGCATTTCCCGAGATGGCGAACGCCGCATACACCGTGCTTCCGTCCGTGCTCACCGCCAGCGCCCGCGGACTGCCGCCAAATACCGGTAGGCTGGTGATCAATTCGTAGGTGTTCGTATCGAAAACCCCAATCGCATTGGAGCGCGAAAAACTCACGTAGGCTTGATCCGTGCCCGCGAATACCACATCCGCCGGTTCCGTTCCCGCTCCGCAATAAATCGTGTCGGTTACGATGCCTTTCGCCACCGATACCACGCTCACGCTGTTGGAGACCTGGTTCACTACCCACGCTTCATCGTCCGTCAGCGAATTTACCGAGACCGGCCCCACCCCCACCGGGATTTCGGCAATGAGCGCCGGCGCGCGTGGCACGCTCACATCGAAAACCGATAGCGAATTATTCGCCGTATTCACCGCGAATAACCGCGTCTGTTCCGCCGTCAGCCGGATCGGATTGGTTTGCGACGCCTCGAAATTCGCGGGAACGGCTGCGGGCGCTTCCGCCGTGGTGGAATGGGCCAGCAAGCCCAGGAGCATAACTAGCGGTATGGCCGTCGCCTTCGCTCGTCCGGTGTTTTGCATGGTGTAATCCTCGCGGGCTGGGGCTTCGGCTGTGAATTCTCCCCGATGTCCCTGGGATGACTCGGAGCGCCCCTCGATTACTAGCGGCGCTAGTATATACCGCGCCGTCCCGTTCTCACGACAGAAATTTGCTCCGTGCTGGCTGTGCCCCTTGGCCCTGCCGCTGCGTTCNNGTCCTACGATTGGCAACGTCTGTGGAGCGCGGCGGCTTGCCGCCGTGTCCGTTCGAGGCAGACTCCAGACCCTCGCCGGATTGATCTTACGCAAACTTGGCACTCCCCCGCTTGCTCCTCCTATCGTGCCTACCCTGACTATTTCTGTGAGGATATCTATTCCTGCGAGGGGTCTCTACTCTGCCCATCGCACGAAGGGGCTGGACTGCCGAAAGACTCGCGCCGCGGGGCCAGTCCCGGAGAGCCTTGTCTCGCTGGAGAGCCGGGCTTCAGGCCCGGCAGCTTTTCCATTCTACCCGCAACCTTACCGGATGCACTTAACCTCCGCCTCTCGTTGCGCCCCATCCAATATTGTCATCCCGAGTCATCGCGCGATTTGTGCGCGCCGGAGGCGAGGGATCTGCATTTTCGTACTGTCTATTTGCCTCAGCCCACAATATTGAATGTGACGTCCAGCATACTCTCGATTCCTCCCGAACTGAAGGTTCTCCGGGGAATAGGAGTAGTATCAGGCGACACCTGTCGCCTATACTTGTTCCCCGATCCTATCCCACAATTAGTTAGACGGATCTCGACGGGAGGCACGCAGGAGCGAGCGACGGTTGGGCGTCAACCGCTATTTTGCCGCCACCCATGCCGGGTATGCCTGACTGATTGAGAATATACCCATCGACGTCGGCAAGTCGTCTCTAGCCGCCGTGAATATTCCTAGATGGGTGATGTAGCCAACGTCAGGTTCCCCAGCAAAAAACAAACTCTCCATTCTTGGATGTAGCTAGGCCAACAGGGCGGTCTTCATTGACAATTCCGTAGCTGGCCGTGGACACGTACTTCAGTGCGCCCTTCACGTCGTCTACCGCAAGTGTAGTTACGCTGGCGAAGCTATAATCAGTGACATAGAGATATCTCCCGTCGGAACTCAGGAGAGCGGACCCAAGGACGGGCTCCCCCCACTTCGGCAAACTTATAGGTACGGACAAACGTAAGCGTGCTTCCGGGCCCAATTTCTAACACTCCTACCCGCACGTTTTCATCGTTGGGTTCGTCCCACATATACGAATTTGCTTTACGAATCAATGCTTAGGCTTGCTGGCCCGCCATGCGGCGAGATCATGGATACTTGCGTCAAAACCCCTTTTTAGCCATTAAGGGGAATTTTCTGGATTGAGGAAGCACAATCGCTCCTGCCGGAGTGGTCTGGAGATTCGTAACAGCGAACTCAGATTTGTGCAATATCAGATACGATCACAGGATTATTTTCAGAGGCGACGCGTTTTATTTCTGTAGCAGGGCTTCATCGGGTGAGAATCCGGCTGTCACTCAAGGCATGAGCTTAAACGCTGTTCCGAGGCCGGAGGTGCCTCCCCCGCCAGTCGTTCCGTAGAGGTTACCCGCTGCGTCCCGTATAACGCCAACCTTAGGATGAGCCCCGTCCGCTCCGCCCGTGAAACTGTGCAGAACGGTCTCCTTGCTATTTGCATCTACCTTAAATACAGTTCCTGCTAGGTAGGTGCCACCGAAAGCAGTGGTGCCGTAGAGATTTCCTTCTGCATCAAGGACCACTCCACCGAAGGGGCTCTCACCATCCGGAATATTCCCGAAGCTGTACAGCACGTTCTTCACAGCATTTTTATCCAACCTAAACACGGTTCCGAAACCGTAAGCCCCGCCTTGGTAGGTGGTGCCATAAAGATTGCCTGACGCATCTCGCTCGACACCGGCGATGGGATATTCCCCATCTCCTCCGCCTACAAAACTATATAGCACAATTTCCTCGCCGTTGGCATTTATCTCGAACACTGTCCCGAAGTTGAAATCGCCACCGTACTGTGTGGTCCCGTATAGATTACCGGACGAATCGAGAATTACACCACCATAGGGATTTGCTCCGTCTGGCAAGCTGGCGAAATTATACAACACAGTTTCCTTGCCGGCGGAGTCCAGCTTGAAAACCGTTCCCAGGTCCAAGACGCCGCCGAAGGGGGTAGTACCATAGAAGTTGGCCTTCGGGTCCCGGACTAAAATGGCGGCAGGACCTTCTCCGTCCGGTGTGCCAGCAAAGTTGTGCAACACGGTCTCCTTGCCAGTCGCATCCAATTCAAAGATTGTTCCNNGTGCCGTAGAGATTGCCCGCCGGATCCCGCAACAAGCCTGCGACTGGACCCTGCCCGTCCGAAAACGAGAAGCTATGCAATACGGTCTCATTGCCGCTCGCATCGAGCTTGAACACCGTTCCAAACTTGAATGCACCGCCCATTTGCGTCGTTCCGTAGAAATTGCCCATAGGATCTCGGATTAAACCTGTTCGGGGATGGGTTCCGTCCGGAGCGGGCCTAAAGGAATAGAGCACCGTTAGATTTTGAGCGTGCAGGGCCGCAATGTCGGCGCTCTCCGAATCGGATGCATATAAAACGCTTTTCGTAGGACTGGCCACGATGTCGGACATTACCGAAAGTCCCTTCGACTCGCCACCCGTTTGAAACGGACTCACACAGACCTGAGACGTAGGCGTGACCCGATAGCCATCCACTGTGTTCGGGCTGCCGCTGTCGTCGTTGGCATACACGCACGTGAACCCACCTTGCGCCATCGCCGCGCCTGCCGCAGTTATTACGGCCACTGCGATCAAAATCGCCGCGCCAAAACATGTCACCACTCTCACTACGCCTTTGTTCATGCTGTTCCACCTCCGGAGATAAAGTATAACCCCCCGCAGCCCAAATCAATGACAATGCGGTCGCGCGAATACTCCGTCCCGCTTGGCGCTTCTCCGCGCTCCGCTTGGCTCTCGCCCCCGNNTTGGGGTCTTGTAATTCTGGTTTTCGGGGCGATAATGCGCGGATGCGCGCTACCGGCTTAATATCTCGCGGATTGAATCAGCAAGAAGAATCTCGAACCCCAGGATCATTTCTAATCGCAACATCCCCGGTAGTCGTTCGCCCGCACCCCCCCCTGGAATCTGCAATATCCATTTTTCTAACCGCAACAATCTTGCAATTTTGCCAAACGCGGCTTTTGTTCCCAAACCGCTTCTACCCTTAAGAGTTTACTGGCGCTCACCGCTGTAATATAGTCTCTGTAGGGTGGTTCCCACGGCTCGCGAAATTCGGCAGCCATGCGGTTTCGCTCTGGAGTCATTCATGTGGCGAAAACAAACCGCTTCACCGCCTCCTCCCGCGCAGCCCCTGAAGGCGCCTTCGCCCCCGCTCGCTTCGCCATTATCCGCTCCGCCAACTATTCACTCCCCCGAGTTCGCCAGTCGCTCGCACGCTTTTTCAAGGGATCCTAGTTCCCAAATCGCCCCGGGCCTGCATATTCGCGGCAGCATTTCCGGTGGCGCTCCGCTAACTTTCGAAGGTATTCTCGACGGCCCGATTCATCTTCACGATGCGGACCTGATCATCGGTCCGCGCGGAGTGGTTCGCGGAGCAATTGAAGCCCGCGAAATCCAAATCGAAGGTACAGTCGAGGGAAAAGTTACCGCTGACGTTCGTATTCTATTACTGCCGGACTGCAATGTAACCGGGCAGCTTACCAGCCCGCATATTGCCATTGAAGATGGCGCCGTGTTTTCTGGACGCGTCGAAATGGTTCGTGAGGAAAGCGATGCGGCGCCCGCCGAACCAGAGTATGAAGCCGCACCGGAACTTAAGCCTCCCCGTGATGTTGAGGGAGAGGCTCCACCTCTATTCGCCGGAAAACGATCCACTCCCCCGGATTCATCGGTGCCCGATCTCGAGGCTGACAAGCAATCCGAAACCGGCGCTGAAATTCCGCTCCTGCGTGAGGAGTCGTGACGAAGTGAGCCAGTCCGGCAGGGTGCCGCAAACTTCTCGGCTGGAAAAGGGAAGCGCCGCGCGCGCCGAATTCCTCAGATCAGGATCACCCGCCGCATCCACATCACGTCCATCATATGGGCTGAAGGATTTGCTCTGGATGGTGGGTGATCGCGCGAATGGGTGCGTGCTCGACCTGGGCCCGGCTTGGCAATCCACGCTGGTCTTTTTTCTCGACCGCGGTTTTAGAGTTTGCGCGGAAGATCTGCTTTCCGAATGGAATGAATACCAGGCGCGCGAGGAAGCCGCCGCGCGTGATCTCGATCCGGGCGCCGCTCCGGCCCCGCTGGACCCCGAATGGCTGGCCAGCAGTTTTC
>PKXT01000074.1 GCA_003133505.1 Acidobacteriota bacterium | reverse complement strand
TTCAAACTGACCCACTACCTACGCGTGTGCTGAAGTTGTCCTAGGGGTAATCCTGCCAGGCTTCGGGGCTTGGGGAATAGCATCTGGCTATGGATTGACCGCGTCGGGCACCAACTTCATCCGCATCAGTGCGGTTGACGGGTAAATTATTCGCCGATGGGGGTAAAAAGCCAGTCGGCGATCCACGCCGCGACCACGGCACCCAGGAGCGGGCCCACCCAGTAAACTCCGTGGTTGGCCCAATGATGCGATATCAGCGCAGGCCCAAAAACGCGTGCGGGATTCATGGCCGCGCCAGTAAATGGGCCGCCAGTGAGAATGCCCATGGTGACAGCCACGCCGGTGGCCAATCCGGCAACTTTGGGGAAGGATCCGGAGAAATTGGAGGCGGTGAGAAAGAAAACCATTACCACGAAGAACGTCAGCACGGCTTCAATCGCCATAGCCGGTGCGCGGGTGAACTCCGGTGCAAGTTCCGGCGTCCCCAGGGACACCACTCGCCAAATGCTTTCAGGGAGTACGAATTCCAGCAAACGAGCCGCTGCGATGCCGCCGGCAAGCTGTACAGCAGAATAGAGCACTGCGTCCAAGGTTGGCAAACGCCGCGTAACCCAGAAGCCTATAGTGATCGCGGGGTTCAAATGTCCCCCCGAGACCGGTCCCATGGCCGAGACCATCGCTACGTAGGCCAGTCCCTGGGCAACAGCGATTCCGAGCAGGTCCACCGCCGGACCAGCATGCAATACGCTGTCCGCGCAGATGGCTCCCGCGCCCACGAATACGATGGCGAACGTTCCGATGAATTCCGCCAAAAGCCTCGAACTAAGCCGCATGTCACCAAACCTTCTAGAAAATTATAAGCGAGAAGACTACGCGCGGCTGCCTTAATTATCCAGCGGGCAATTCTAACCGATTCGACCTCTAGCGCTTCGAATTTTGCGCCGAAGTGTACACCCGGCACGCGACAATCATGCTTTACGTATTTGGTTAAATCGCCGCGAAATGAGCGAACATGCTTTGAAATTCAGGCAAGTTAGAAGGAATCTCGTATCGGCAGGCCGCTTCAAAGCGTTTCCACAAATCAACAACCACTGGATTGGTGTGTTCGCTGGCGATGGCCTCTTTAGAAACCCATTCGAAAATTTCAATAATAGTTCCATCGGCGCTTTCCATCACAATGGGAACCCGTTCGGTAACCAAGCCCTCCGCGCGCAATGGCGGGAGATGATTGCGGACCAGTTCAAGAAGCTCATTTTCGCAGTCCGGCTTGGGTTTATAGCATGCCATGCTAATCGACCCCATGTGTTACCTCCCAGAAGGGCTGTTAGGGACGAGCCAAGGAATAGCTTGGCTACTCCTGACAAAGAAGTTTGCGGATACCAAACGGTGCCGGCTGTAAAAGCCGGCCGTAAACCCTCAGCGAATATCGGCGCCCACTGGAACTCCAGCTGGAACATTCGCTGGCTTGCCGCTCATCACCTTCACCCGTTCGTCAATCGGGACGCCGCCGTCGACTCTTACGTGGGTCAGCCATCCGTGCGTATCGGATTTCGTTCCACTGGTAATCCCAAAAAACTCGTCCTGAATACGCCGGGTAATCGTCCCGCGGCCGCCTTTGCCCACGCGAATCTTGTCAATCGAGCGAATGGGTGTAATTTCCGCTGCCGTACCACAGAAAAAAACCTCTTCAGCGAGATAAAGCATCTCGCGCGGGACCACCTGCTCAACGGCTGGAATATCCAAATCACGGCACATAGTCAGGACGCTGTGACGGGTGATCCCGGGCAGCACGCAATTTTCCAGTGGCGGCGTAATAACCGCGCCATCCATCACCAGAAAGATATTTTCCCCGGACCCTTCGCTCACATGGCCACTCACATCCAGGGCAATTCCCTCCACGTATCCATTCAGCATCGCTTCCATGCGGATCAACTGCGAATTCATGTAATTCGCGGCGCACTTGGCCATCTGGGGCAAAGTATTCGGAGCAGAGCGGGCCCATGAACTGACACACACATCAACGCCCGCATGTACCGCTTCCTCGCCCAGATACGGATTATTCCATTCCCAGCAGGCCATATAACTTTCGATCGGGCAGTTGAACGGATTCACTCCGACGTCGCCATATCCGCGTAATATCATCGGCCGAATGTAGCAGCTATCCATGCGGTTCAATCGAATCAGATCCGTTGCCGCGTCGCACAATTCATCGAGAGAAAATTCCGGATCCATGCGGTAGACATGCGCGGAGTTGCGAAGCCGCTGCATGTGATCCCGCAGCCGGAAAATCGCCGGTCCTTCTGTTGTGTGATAGCACCGGATGCCTTCAAAAACGGAGGAGCCATAGCTAACCACGTGAGAGACGACATGAAGCTGAGCATCGTCCCACGATTTGAACGCTCCGTTATGCCAAATCTTGTCGGTCTTTTTCACGGTCATTGAACTGGCTCCGTAGGCTCGCAGATTCTCTACACGCGGCAAATTATAACATGGCGATGACAGACGACTGCGCACTCTATAATTGCTGGAACGCTAAAGCAACGGCCATATTGGATGCCTGTAATGGACGCAAAGGAGCCGCAAACATGCAAATCGTGCTTAGAATTCCTCAACCAGACCGCGGAGATAATGCACCTCCCTAAGGCTGCCGCGTGTGCGGCGAGCCTTCGGTAATTACATTGCCCCAAAAGCTGCGTTCCCGGCCCCACCGGCTGGTTTGCCAGTTATCCACCGCGGCCACAGGTGGAATCCAATCTGGCATCCGGAATAATAGAAACTCGGAAAGCCCCAGAACGTACGGCTCATACAGGCGGCGGTACTCGCGGAGCTTGCGGTTTGACTCCTCGTCATCGTGGAGAGTAAATCCCGCGGCCTTAACTTCGCTCCTCAATCGGATTAGTAAATCTGGAGGAAGCCGGTCGTAGGATTCGCTGATCGGTTTACTAATAAAAATCGCCGACAAATCCACCAGCGCATGGCGCGTCATGGCAAAGGTCAGTTCCGCCTGGCGCTTGCAGGCACCTTCAATTCCCACCATTACCAGCGCGCACGTATCCAATACGGCGCACAGCGCGGCCAGCCATGACTGATTGTCATGCTGGGACCGAAAATAACACAGTACCGCATACGAGAGATGGCTTTCCATCAGCTCCGCACCCCATCGTTCCCAGTCGCGCAGTAGTGCCTGGAGATCCTCGGTTCCGTGGTCCCGAGCGTGCCGCCGTAATAGCTCGCCCGCGCTGGGCGGCGAACCCGCCCGCGCGTCCAATAGAGAAATGGTCACTTCTCGGCGTGAGAACGCCTGGTAGATTACAGGTACATATCCGATCAGCAGCGCCAAAAAGGCAAAACCAAGTCCTGATTCGATAATCGTGAACGCGCGAGCCGCCGGAGAACGCGGTGTCAGGTCATTAACACCCAGCGTAAAAAAAGTGGCCCCGCTAACGTATAGGTCATAGCCCAGCCGGGTCAGTCCAGCGCCCGGGGCTTCGGCCGAGGCCAGAGACCAGTACACCAGCGCGTAACCAAAAATAATAATGGCCGCGTAGTAGGCCAGCAAAGTGAGCAGTGAAAGGGGTCCGTAGTAGCCCAGGAAATTTTCGCGACGCTTGGGACGATTGATTTTACGGGCAATCGACGCCCAACGCCGCCATGTAAAAATGTAATAAATCCGAGCAGGCCGCAGACGCCGTGAACTGCGCCGGGGCAGCACAATCGTCTCAAAGGCGTCCACCAGGACAAGCAGGATCATTGCCGCGCCCAGGATGGCGGAGGCGATTCTCACGACCGTCCCCGGCTGGATATGAGGCGCTGAGTTATAAAGTGATTACACATGTGTTCTCTAGATGCAGCGCACCAGGATGTTGATTCGCGGAATGGGCGGCTCCTCCTGAAATCCGGTCGGAGATCGTCAGGCGTTAACGTCCAGTACTACGCGGCCCTGAATGTTGCCGGCTAGTATTTCCCTCGACAACTCAACAATTCGGCTGAGCGGCTCGAT